>CASEYA010000058.1 GCA_949291975.1 uncultured Christensenella sp. | reverse complement strand
GAAAAAGAAGAGCAAGTCCCTTCTAAAAAACTTTTCTTAAAGTTTGATTTTACCGATGTTTCCTTGCGTGAGCAAATTCGAGATGTTTTAAAGCGCTATGCTGGACATATTCCAGTAAAGGTGCGCTGTGCAAAAACAAACAATGCTCATAATCTGCCAGAATATGTTGATGGAAGTGATGCTTTAATCAAAGAACTTTTGGGAATATTAGATGAAGAATTTATTAAACTTTTATAACATTATTGCTTGATTGTTATGAAAAGTTTATATATAATGATAAAAAGAGGGAAAAATGAAGAAAAAAATAATAGGAATTTTAACCAGTGGTGGAGATGCACAGGGGATGAATGCTTGTATCAAAACAGTGGTAACAACTGCCGAAAGAAATGGGCTAGAAGTTGTTGCGTTTTTGGGTGGCTTTCAAGGATTATTGGAAAATAAGTCAAAAAAATTAACAAGCGAAGATGTAGATTTGTGTTTTAATCTTGGTGGAAGCATTATTTATGCGGGAAGAAGCAAAGATTTTACCGACGAGCAGAAACGACAAAAAGCAAAGGATGTTTTAAGGAAAAACAAAGTTGATGCACTGATTGTGCTTGGCGGTGATGGTTCTGTTCGTGGCTCTCTTGACCTTAAAAACTTGGGCATTGACGTTATTGCTATTCCTTGCACAATAGACAATGATGTTCCTTGTTCAGACCGTTCAATTGGCTTTGATACAGCAGCAAATAATGCTGTTGATTTGATTGACAATGTTCAAGAAACCATGAAAACTAACAGAAGAATTTTGCTTGTTGAAGTTATGGGCAGATATTGCGGAGATATAGCATTATACAGTGGAATGTGCAGTGAAAGCGATATTATAGTGATTCCAGAGAAAAAACAATCAGCAGAAAAGATTATTCGTGAAATTGGAAAACAACTTAAAGCACACAATGATTCTCCAACTGTGGTGGTTGCAGAACATCAGTTTGATATAAACGAAATTGCCAAAAAGGTTGAGGCAACCTATAAAAAGGAATGTCGTGCAATAATTGCTGGATATTATCAGCGGGGAGGAAAGCCAACAATGCAAGACAGGCTTTTAGCAATAAGAATGGGTGTATCTGCTGTTGAATGTGTATTGAGTGGCGCTTTTGGGGTTGTAACAGCACTAAAAGATGACAATATAAAACTAATTCCTCTTGAAAAAGCAGTCAAAGCAAAAAGAAAATTCAGAGAGGATGTTTGGCATACATTCATAAGACTTAAAAAATATGAAACCTATAATTAAAAGTTTATGATAAATAGTTGTTGTCTTTTGTTTTGATGGATTTTAAAAGATTTTAATCATATGATATTTAATGATATAAAGGAGAACAATGTGAAAAAAACTTACCATTTGGGAAAAGGTATAAATGTTGGAATGCACGAAACGGGCTTACAAGAAAATAATATAAAAGAACTTGAGTATTCAGATAATCTTTTAGATTTTTTTGATAGAGACAGTAAAGACAGAGGAAATTTTTTAAGGACGCATTATAAAGAAGATTATTATAGAGTAACGGCATTACCCGAGTATGAAGAATTTTTAATGCAATTTCGTGATAAAGATGGGGATATTGTTTGGACTCCAAGTGTGCACATGCAAGTTGGAGATAAAATTTTGAGTCTTATGGATGAAAAGTCTCGACAAGGATATTATAAACATATCTCTGACCTTAAAACATTTTGGAAACCAAAAGTGGAATATATTAAAAAGATAATGCACGATGCGGAAGATGGCAGAAGTAAAAATGCTTCACTTCCACTAAAAGACAAGAATGGTGATTTTAATGGTGATTTTTTAGTTCATAATTTTAAATTTTCTGAGAACATTGAAGAATATGAAAGCAGGAAAGATTTAGGAATTCTCGCAAGTGAGTGGTTTGGGCAAACGGAAGTTATGGAAGAAGGTTTTATGTGTAGTTTTTTTGTAAAAACCAATAAAATAAAAGGGTCAAAAGATAATTTTTTGGAACATGATGTAAGTATAAATTTACCAGTTAATGCAAAGCACCCAAATTTTACTTTAATTCTTGATGCGTCAAATCAGGACCTTAAAAAACTTTTAGAAAATGACTTTTTTGAATATATGAGAAATAATGATAATACAGAATATTTGAAAAATTTGAGTGCTGAACAAATTTCGCTTTTTGACGGGATTGCTAAACAAAGTAGAAATGCAAAGAAGGTTGCAACTTATTATCCTGATTGGGTTGCTATTCCTGGCGGTGTTCCATTAAAATTTGCAATTGGACTTATTGCTCGTAATTTAAAAACGGATAGCCCTGATTTTGCAATGTGCCAAGAAATAGCAGATGTGTTTGATGTTCCACTTTTAAATTCTGAACTTGATGTTGTTTATGTCCCAAGCGAAAAACTATCAAAAGCAGAAATTTTAGGCAAAGACAAAAAGGAAGTGCAGATTGCATTGTAAAAATAAAAGAATCTAATATTAAAAATTAGGCTCTTTTTTCTTTAAGTTTTAAAATATTTTTATTAAAAAGAAAGTTAATGATAAAATATTATATATATGAAAAGAAAAAGTTAATATTTTTGTTAATGTTTTTTGTAAATTTATGGTTTGTTAGTAATATTTTTCAGGGTAAAAAACTTTTTAAAAAATTTTGAAAAAACACTTGCAATTAGCCTTTATTTGTAGTATAATGACACTATCTTTATGAGCGGGTTGATGCATAAAGTTACTCTAAAATGCGACTTTTAGAGAGAATTTATGCGGACAAGTGGTGCAAAAGCACTGCGCCAAACGAAAATATTTTTTTTGCTCATAGGCTGGACACACACGGGAGTGTATACTCTGTGATAAACTTTTAACAAAAGTTGAGATTGCCTAGAAGTGTTTTGAATTTTAGGTGTATCAGCAGTTGAAAGTTGTTCAGAAATGTTTGGAATGTTTGACTTTATAAGGAGGGGTGTATGTCTACACAAAAAATCAGAATCAAACTTAAATCATTTGACCACAGTTTGATTGACCAAGCAGCCGCTCGAATCATCGATGCTGCCACAAAATCGGGTTGCAAATTCTCTGGACCAATTCCTCTGCCAACCGACAAGGAAATTGTAACAGTTTTGCGCTCACCACATGTTGATAAAGACAGCCGTGAGCAATTCGAAATAAGAACTCACAAAAGACTTATCGACATTTTCAGCCCAACAAGCAAAACAATGGACACATTGTCTAAACTTGATTTGCCTGCTGGCGTAGATATCAAAATTAAACTTTAAATAAGTAACAAAAGGGAGAAAAAGTTATGAACAAAGCAATTTTAGGTAAAAAACTTGGAATGACACAAGTTTTCTCTCCAAAAGGTGTTGTAATTCCTGTTACTGTTGTGGAAACAACTCCAAATGTTATCGTTCAAATCAAGAATGAAGACAAAGATGGTTACAATGCACTTGTTGTTGCTTATGGAGAGATAAGAGAAAACTTGGTAAACAAACCAAGACAAGGAGTGTTCAAAAAGGCAGGAGTTGCCCCAAAGAGAATGCTCAAAGAATTCCGCTTTGATGACACATCAGCTTACACTGTTGGGCAAGAAATCAAATGTGATATCTTCAAAGATGGAGATAAAGTTGATGCAATTGCAGACTCTCGTGGAAGAGGGTTCACAGGTTCACTTTACCGTTGGAACATGAAGCATCAAGACAACACTCACGGTGGATATAAAATTCACCGCCACCAATCTCTTGGAAGTGGTCCAGGAATTGGAAAAGTTTTCAAAGGCAAAAAGATGGCCGGACGCTATGGTGGAACACAAGTTACCATTCAAAACCTTGAGGTCGTAAGGGTTGATGGCGAAAGAAATTTAATTTTGGTTAAGGGCGCAATTCCAGGTCCACGCAATGGTGTGGTTATGCTGAGAAATGCAGTTAAAGCCAGATAATAATAAGGAGAAAGAAAATGTCTGTAACAACAAAAGTTTATGATATGAAAGCCCAAGAAGTTGGCTCGATTAAATTAAGTGATGCTGTTTTCAAAGCTCCTTATAACGAAGCACTTATTCATCAAGTGGTGGTTGCATACCTTGCAAACCAAAGACAAGGAACAAAAAGCACACTTAACCGAGGTGAAGTTCGAGGACGAGCAAGAAAGCCTTGGAGACAAAAACACACAGGTCGTGCAAGACAGGGAAGCCGTCGTGGCCCACAATGGATAAAAGGTGGAATGGCATTTGCCCTTAAACCACGAGACTTTTCACAAAAGGTCAACAAAACAGCAAAGAGAATTGCATTTTGCAGTGCTTTGAGTGAAAAACTTGCACAAAAAGAAATCACAGTTGTTGATAAATTCACATTCAAAACAAACAAAACAAAACAAATGGTAAAAGTTCTTGATGCGTTCAAGTTTGACAAAAGCGTTCTTGTTGTTCTTGATGAACCAAACGAAAATGTTATGCTTGCTTGCAGAAACTTGCCAAAGGTAAGCGTTGTGAACTATGACCTTCTTAACACATATGAAGTTGTGGCAAATAACAGAATTTTGTTCACACAAAACGCAATCAAAAAATTAGAGGAGGCTTATACTGATGGAAGCAAATAAAATTATTATCAAACCTTTATTATCAGAAAAAGCATACTCTGATATAAAAGCAAAAAAATATTGGTTCGTAGTGGACAAAAACTCCACAAAAGAACAAATCAAACTCGCAGTTGAAGAAATGTTTGGCGTTCAAGTTGACAGCGTAAACACTTCAATCACAGCAAAAAAACCAAAAAAGCGTCACGGAAGAGTTAGTGGCTATACAAGTTCAATCAAAAAGGCAATTGTAACCTTAAAGAAAGACAGCAAGCCAATAGCATTCTTTGAGAGCTTATCATAGGAGGTATAAAAATGGCAGTTAAAAGATATAGACCAATCACACCTTCTATGCGTCATATGGTTAGACCAACATTTGAAGAAATCACAACAAACAAGCCTGAATCAAGTCTTTTAAGAACAGTTAACAGCAAAGCAGGTCGCAACAACCAAGGCAGAATTACTGTTCGTCATCAAGGTGGCGGTGTTAGAAGAAAATATCGTGTGATTGACTTCAAAAGAAACAAAGATGGTGTTCCAGCAAAAGTTGCAAGCATTGAATATGACCCAAACCGTAGTGCATACATAGCACTTTTGCATTATGCCGACGGTGAAAAGAGATACATTCTTGCACCACTTGGCTTAACCGTTGGTCAAATTGTTCAAAGTGGCGCAGGAAGTGAAATCAAAGTTGGAAACGCAATGGCAATGGCAGATATGCCAGTTGGAACTGTTATTCACAACATTGAATTTCAACCAGGAAAAGGCGGACAAATGGTTCGCAGTGCAGGAAATTCTGCAAGACTTGTTGCAAAAGAAGGAACTCATGCAACTCTTGAACTTCCAAGTGGAGAGATGCGCATGGTTTCATCAAAATGTCGTGCAACAATCGGACAAGTGGGCAATATTGACCACGAACTTGTCAAAATTGGAAAGGCGGGAATCAATCGTCACAAGGGAATCAGACCAACCGTTCGTGGTAGTGTTATGAACCCTGTTGACCACCCACATGGTGGTGGTGAATCGAAAGCGCCAATCGGTCGACCAAGCCCTAGCACACCTTGGGGTAAACCAACTCTTGGAAAGAAAACACGCAACAAGCGTAAGCCAAGCAGTAGAATGATAATTAAGAGAGCAAACTAGGAGTAAATTATGAGTAAAAGTTTAAAGAAGAAGCCATATGTAGAAGCACGTTTGATGTCAAGAATTCAAAAAATGAACGAAGCAAACGAAAAGAAGCCAGTTAAAACTTGGTCTCGTTCTTCAACAATCTATCCAGACTTTGTTGGACACACTGTTCAGGTTCACAATGGTCGTAAATTCATTCCTGTTTATTGTTCAGTTGAAATGGTTGGACACAAACTTGGAGAATTTGCTCCAACTCGTTTGTTCAAAGGACACTCCGGCTCAAAAGTTGCTGGAAAATCAAACTAGGTGAGGTGTTGTTATGGCAAAGAGAATGAAAGAAAAAACAGCAAAACGCATTGCTGAAAAGGACAATCGTCCACAAGCACTTGCAAAATACATCAGAATCAGTCCACCAAAAGTTCGTGTTGTGCTTGACTTAATTCGTGGAAAAGACTACTTCACTGCTTTGGGAATTTTGCAAAACACTCAAAAGCGTGCAAGTGAAGCTATAATCAAGGTTCTTGAAAGTGCTGGCGCAAATGCAGAGAACAACCAAAACCTCAGCAAAAATGACCTATATGTTGCTGAATGTTATGCAAACGAAGGCATGACAATGAAGAGATATTGGTATCGTTCACACGGAAGTGCTGACATAATTAAGAAAAGAACAAGTCACATCAAAATTATCTTAGATGAAAAGAAAGATGACGACATGCCTGTAAAAAAGGTAAGCAAAAAAGCAGAAGCCGAAGTTAAACCAGCAGAAGTAAAGCAAGAAGAAAAGGCAGAAGCAAAAACAACAAAACCAGCAAAAACAGAAACAAAAAAAGTGGCATCAACAACCACAACAAAAAAATCATCAGACAAAACTGTGAAAGCAAAAAAAGATAAAACGCAAGAAGGAGGCGAGAAATAATATGGGGCAAAAAGTAAGTCCTCACGGATTAAGAGTTGGCATTGTTAAGCCTTGGGATGCAACTTGGTATGCAGACAAGAAAGACTTTGCAAACAACCTTGTTGAAGACAACAAGATTCGTGGGTTTGTTAAAAAGCAATATAAAGACGCATCTGTTTCTCGCGTTGTTATCGAGAGAACACAGGGTGTTAATGGCAAAATTGTTGTTAATGTTTTCACCGCAAGACCAGGAATTATCATTGGTCAAAAGGGTGCTGGAATTGAAGCTCTTAAAAAGAGTTTAGACAAAATTGTTGGTGGCAAACAAGTTTCTATCAACATAAAAGAAATCAAAGTGCCAGACCTTGACGCAACCGTGGTTGCACAGGGTATTGCAAGCCAAATTGAAAAGCGTGTTCTTGTTAAAAGGGCAATCAAAATGTCTCTTCAAAAGGTAATGAAATCTGGAGCACTTGGATGTAAAATTGTGGTAAATGGAAGAATTAATGGTGCAGAAATGGCAAGAAGCGAAAAATTTGCACAAGGTTCAGTTCCACTACACACATTAAGAGCAAACATAGACTATGGCTTTGTTGAAGCACACACAACCTATGGTGTTCTTGGTGTTAAGGTTTGGATTTACAAAGGCGAAGTCCTAGACAAGAAATCAACCTCAAAACAAGGGGGTGGTGAGTAATGTTAATGCCAAAGAAGACAAAGTTCAGAAAGATGCAACGTGGAAGAATGAAGGGCGCAGAAACTCGTGGCAACAGAATTTCTTATGGAGAATATGGACTTGTTGCTCTTGAATCTGGTTGGATTAAATCTAATCAAATCGAGGCAACTCGTGTTGCAATGACAAGATATATGAGCCGTGTTGGAAAAGTTTGGATAAAGATTTTCCCACACAAATCATACACCAAAAAGCCTCTTGAAACCCGTATGGGTAAGGGAAAGGGAAACCTTGAAGGCTGGGTTGCAGTTGTTAAACCAGGTCGAGTTATGTTTGAAATTGCAGGCGTTTCGGAATCAGTTGCTCGTGAGGCATTAAGACTTGCAAGTCACAAACTTCCAATCAAGACAAAATTCTATACAAAAGAAGCACTTGACAAAGAAGTTGATGCTCGTCTTGCAGGCAAAAAAGTAACCGAAACACAAACAAAAGTTGAAACCAAGCAAGAAGGAGGGGAACAATAATGAAGTCCAAGGAATTTAAGGATATGACCAATGACGAACTTGTCAGCAAACTCAAAGAACTTAAAACCGAACATTTCAACCTTCGTTTCTCTCATGCAACAGGACAACTTACAAATCCAATGATGTTAAACACCGTTAAAAAAGACATTGCAAGGGTGCTAACAACTTTGAGAGAACGAGAACTAAAAGAGAAAAAGGCTGAATAAGGGGGAGCGAAATAATGGAAACACAAAGAAATCTCAGAAAGACAAGAGTGGGCACAGTGGTTAGTACCGCTATGGACAAAACAATTGTTGTTGCGGTTGCAGACAATGTTCGCCACCCTTTATATAAGAAAATTGTAAAAACAACCAAAAAATTCAAAGTTCACGATGAAAACAATGAGTGCAATGTTGGTGATAAGGTCGAAATCACTGAAACTCGTCACCTTTCTAAAGACAAATACTTCAGATTGGTGAAAATAATTGAAAAAGCGAAGTAATCAAAGGAGTAATACATTATGATAATGCCTCAATCAAAACTAAAAGTTGCCGACAACACAGGTGCAAAAGTTTTAATGTGTATTCGTGTTTTGGGCGGTTCTTTTAGGAAATTTGGAAACATTGGCGACATAATTGTTGGAACAGTTAAATCAGCAATTCCTGGCGGAAGCGTTAAGAAGGGTGATGTTGTGAAGGCAGTTATTGTTCGTTCATCTCGTGGCGTTCGTCGCCCAGATGGAAGTAGCATTAGATTTGATGATAATGCTTGTGTGATTATCGACAAAGATAAACAACCAAAAGGAACTCGTGTGTTTGGCCCTATCGCAAGAGAACTTCGTGACAAGGGATATATGAAGATTGTGTCTCTTGCAAACGAAGTGCTATAAGGAGATAAAATATGAACACAGAATTAAAGAAAGGCGACACCGTTTTGGTGCTTGCTGGAAAAGATAAAGGAAAAACCGGTAAAATAACCGCATGCAACAGACACAAGGGCCGTGTTACAGTTGCAAATGTTAACATTGTAAGCAAACACAGAAAGCCTCGTTCACAAAACGACAAGGGTGGAATCAAAAAAGAAGAAGCCCCAATTGACATCAGCAATGTGCAAATTGTTTGCCCAAATTGTGGCAAAGCAACAAGAATTGCTCAAAAGTTTGATGAAAAAGGCATTAAACACCGTGCTTGTAAAAAATGTGGTGCTTTCATGGATGGAGAAAAGAGAGCAAAAGATAAGCCTGCAACAAAGGATAAGGCATCAAAAGAAACAGTAAAAGAAGCAAAAGCAGAACCTGTTACTGAAAAAACTCCAATGAGAGCAAAGAAAGAATCAGCAAAGAAAACTGCTGTGGCAAAAAAAGCCAAGGTCGACACAGCAACTACAAAAAGAAAAACACCTCAAGCAAAGTCAACAGGTAAATAGTTTGGAGGAATAAAGTGGAAAAACAAAACAAAGTTCAAGCAAAAGGAAACAAACCTCGTTTAGAAGTTTTCTACAATAAAAGTGTTGTTCCTGCGCTTAAAAAAGAGTTTAACTATAAAAACATCAATGAAGTTCCTGCAATTGAAAAAATTGTTGTTAATGCTGGACTTGGAGATGTAAAAGACAACTCAAAAAGTTTTAATCAAGCAGTTGATGAACTTGGTTTAATCACAGGTCAAAAGCCACTTGTTACAACAGCAAAGAAAGCAGTTGCTAACTTTAAGCTTCGTGAAGGAATGAAAATTGGAGCAAAGGTAACTTTGCGTGGAAGCACAATGTGGGAGTTTTTGGACCGTTTGATTTCAATTGCTCTTCCAAGAGTTCGCGACTTCCGTGGAATTTCTCCAAAGTCGTTTGATGGAAAAGGCAATTTTGCAATGGGCGTAAAAGAACAACTTATATTCCCTGAAATTGACTATGATAAAATTGAGAAAGTTCGTGGTTTTGATATTTGTATTGTAACCACAGCAAAAACAGACAATGAGGCAAAGGCATTGCTCACAGAACTTGGAATGCCTTTCAAAAAGGCGTAGGAGGATAATATGGCAAGAAAAGCATTAGTTTTAAAACAACAAAAACCACAAAAGTTTTCAACTCGTGAATACACTCGTTGTAAAGTTTGTGGAAGACCTCACGCTGTTCTAAAAAAATATGGAATTTGCCGTATTTGTTTTAGAGAAATGGCTTACCGTGGAGAAATCCCTGGTGTTAAAAAGGCTAGTTGGTAGGAGGATAAAATGGTAGTTACAGATGTTATTTCAGATATGCTAACAAGAATTAGAAATGCAATTGGTGCAAAACACCTAACCGTTGATGTTCCAGTTAGCAAGGTAAAAACTTCAATCGCTCAAATTCTGAAAGATGAAGGTTACATCACAGATTTTGAAGTTGTTGGAGATGGCGTTGAAAAAATGATTCATATAACTTTAAAGGAATCTCCTTCTGCTAATTATGTAATTTCAGGACTTAAAAGAATTTCAAAACCAGGACTTAGAATTTATGCAAGCGTAAACACACTTCCAAAAGTTTTAAGTGGACTTGGAATTGCAATCATTTCAACAAGCAAAGGAATAATGACAGATAAGCAGGCAAGAGCCAACAATGTTGGTGGCGAAGTGCTGGCTTATGTGTGGTAGGAGGCTATTATGTCAAGAATAGGAAAGAAACCCATTAACATACCAGCAGGAATAACTGTAAGTGTTGATGAGCACAACACAGTTACTGTTGAAGGTGCGAAAGGCAAACTTGTTCAACCAATAAGCAAACTTATCAGTGTTAAGGTTGAAGATGGAGTTGTTACATTAACACCTGTTAAGGAAACAACAGAAGCAAACAGTATGCATGGCCTATATCGCACACTAGTTAACAATATGATTACAGGACTTACCACAGGTTACAGCAAAACACTTGTTATAAATGGTGTTGGTTACAAAGCAACTCAAAAAGGGCAAGATATAGAACTTAACCTTGGACTAAGTCACCCAGTGTTTGTTCATCCAATGGAAAACATCACTTTAAGTTGCCCTTCACCACTTGAAATCAAGGTTGAAGGAATCAGCAAAGAAGCTGTTGGACAAATGGCTGCAAACATTCGTGCATTAAGACCAGTTGAGCCTTATCACGCATATGGAATTAGATATTCCGATGAAGTTGTAATTAAGAAAGAAGGCAAAAAAGCAGGTAAATAATAAAGGAGGAAAGTGAAAAATGATAACAAAAATTGACAAAAACAAAGAACGCCAACGCAGACACACAAGAGTTCGCAAAACTGTCAGCGGAACAAATGCACGCCCTCGTTTATGTATTTACCGTAGTGTGAGCAACATTTATGCTCAAATCATTGACGATGAAAAGGGTGTAACTCTTGTAAGTGCTTCTTCTCTTGAAAAAGGTATAAAACCAAAACTTCAAGGGAAAACAAAAGTAGAGCAAGCAGAAATCGTTGGAACAGAAATTGCTAAAAGAGCATTAAAGAAAGGTATTGAAACAGTTGTTTGTGACCGTGGCGGATACCTTTATACAGGTCGAGTTAAAAAATTAACAGATAGCGCAAGAGCTGCTGGATTAAAGTTTTAGGGGGATATTATGGCAGAAGAATTAAAAGAAAATGAAGTTTCAGCAGAAGTTAGCGCAGATGTTAACACTGAAAGTGTTCAAACAGCAGAAAAGCCAGAACAAAAGGGCAAAAATGAACGCCGTGGCGGAAAGTTTGACAAAAACAAACGCTCTCGTTCAGAAAGACCACCTCGTGAAGCTGATGAGTTTGAAAAGAGAATGGTAGACATTCGCTCTGTTCAAAAAACAGTAAAGGGTGGACGTGTTCAAAGTTTCAGCGCACTTTGTGTTGTTGGAGACAAAAAAGGCCGTGTTGGAATTGGAACAGGAAAGGCTCGTGAAGCAACTAACGCAATTGAAAAAGGCTTTAACGCAGCAAAGAAAAACATGATAACTGTATCAATTGACAACACAACAATTCCACATGCAATAACAATGAAATATGGCGCAAGTGTAATTCGTCTTATTCCTGCAAAACAGGGAACTGGAGTTATTGCTGGTGGTGCTGCTCGTCCTGTTTTGGAACTTGCTGGAATTAAAGATATTACAGCAAAAAGACAAGGAAGCAACAATAAAATTAATATTGTAAGAGCAACTTTTAACGCATTAAAAGCAATGCGCACAAAGGATGAAGTTGCTAAACTTCGTGGCAAGACCACGGAAGACTTATAGGAGGTATTTTTATGGAAACAAGTAAAACAAACACTCCTAAAAAATCCACAAAAAGTGGAAAAACAATAAAAATCACACAAATTCACAGTGTTATTTGTTGTAATCCAAAGCAAAAGGCAACAATGAAAGCTTTGGGTTTGAACAAAATAAACAAAACAAAGGTTATGCCAGATAACGAAGCAATTCGTGGCATGATTGAAGTTGTTAAACACTTGGTGAAGGTGGAAGAATAGGAGGACGACATTATGAATATTCATGAACTTAACCCTGCACCAAATTCTAAGAAAGGTGTGAAACGTGTTGGTCGTGGTCTTGGCAGTGGCAGAGGTAAAACCTCTGGACGTGGAGAAAATGGTCAAAACAAGCGTTCTGGCGGAGGAACTCGTCCTTTGTTTGAAGGTGGACAAATGTCCCTTATTCGCCGTTTGCCAAAAAGAGGTTTTAATAACCCTTATGGCGATGTATTCTCAATTATAAATGTTGAGGACTTAGAAGTTTTTGAAGATGGCACAGTTGTTACAGCAGAACTTCTTAAGGAAAAGAGAATAATTGGAAAAATTGAAAAAAGCGGTTTAAAAGTTCTTGGAAATGGAAAATTATCTAAGAAGTTAACCGTTAAAGCAAATAAATTCTCCAAAACGGCAGTTAAGAAAATTGAAAAAGCCGGTGGAAAGACTGAGGAGGCATAATGTTTCAAACATTAGTTCAAGCGTTTAAGTCAAAAGATTTGCGCAAAAAAATTCTTATAACACTTGGAATACTCTTTATATACCGCATCGGCTGTTGGTTGCCGATTCCGGGGCTTGACCTTGCAGCATTCAACGAATCTGTTTCTGGCAGCGATTTTCTATCACTTTTAAGTTCAGTAACAGGTGGAGCGCTTGCAAATGGTTCTTTGCTTGCCTTGGGAGTAATTCCATATATCTCTGCTTCAATTATTATTCAACTTTTAACAGTTGCTATTCCTGCACTTGAAAGATTGAGTAAGGCAGGGGAGGAAGGCAGAAGAAAAATAACTTTCTACACCAGAATAACAGCTCTTATCTTTGCTTTAATTCAAGCAATTGCAATTGTGCTTACATTCTCAGCAAGTGGAACAATCAACGAATCTGCACTCAGTAGTTCTGTTCCAGGGTGGGTTGTATCCGCAATCATTGTGCTAATTTTGGTTGCTGGTTCAATGTTTACCCTTTGGCTTGGTGAAAAGATTACTGACCTTGGCAT
>CASEYA010000057.1 GCA_949291975.1 uncultured Christensenella sp. | reverse complement strand
TTTTATTAAAAATCAAGAAAAAACTTAAAAATTATTAAATTTTTATAAAATTTATTTTTTATTTAGATTATTTTTGAAGAAATGTTTGATTTTTACTGTTTTTAATATTAATTAGTAAACATAAATTTTTTAGGAAAATTATGTCATTTAACTTTGTGTTTTGTGAACACGTGAAGATTAATTTGATTGAAATTGATTTTATATTATTTAGTTTTAATTTTTACTTTTTATATAAAATTGTTTAAGAAAGGTTGGAACACAGAAGATTTTACATTATACCCCGTGTTCTACAAGCGAAGAAGAGACAGTGCTAGCATTCTTTCACGAAGCGAGCGCAGTAGCCAAGGGGGGAGGAAGAGTTGCGTATAAATTAAAAATTTAAATAACGAAAGGATGTTATCAAAAAGGTTAAAAAAGGTTAGAAAGTGATTATGAGCTTACCCCGTGTTCTACAAGCGAAGAAGAGACGAAAGAGTGCTTGCATTCTTTCACGAAGCGAGCGCAGTAGCCAAGGGGGAAAAGTTGAGCATTTTTATAGGCTCAAAAGTGCCAAAGGCACCAAAAAAATGTAATTTTTTTGCTTTTCCCCCTTGACAATATCCCCCATTCGTGTTATATTGACGGCAAAAGGGGGATAACAAAAGATGGTAGATAAAAATAAGTGCATAGGGTGTGGAACATGCGTTGGAATGTGCCCTGTTGGTGCCATTTCTTTTGATGAAAATGGGAAGGCAAAAATAGATAAAGATAAATGTATAAAATGCCATACTTGTGAAGGTGTTTGTCCTGTTGGGGCAATTGAAATTGATAAGAAAGAGGAATAGGAATTGAACAAAGAACAGACAGAAGAAATAAAAGAAGAAAAAGTTATTAGCAAGGAAAAGGTTGCGCTTATTGAGATAACTCCCTATGCAATAACTATGTCTATTGCTTGGCACATTGAAAATGCTTTTGAAATCTGTGATAAATATATTGAACCAATCACGGTTTATGAAGACATAGACCGTGATGGTGTAATAAAGCCAACTCAGGTTGTGATTTGTAAAGATATTATTAAAAGATATCGCAAAATCTGTGATTTAATGAAGATAACAAAAAGCATTGCATATGCAACTTGTGATTTGCGCTCTGCAAAAAATCACTATGGGTTTTTGGATGAACTAGAAATGTCTTCAAGTTTTAAAATAAAATTACTTGATGAAAACGATGAAACTGTTGCAATTCACACTGCTGTTGTTAATTCAATGGATTTGTCTAAGGCAATCATTTTTTCAATTGAAGAAGAACAAACAAGAATAATTGGTTACAACAGAAGACTAATTCTTGGCAGGCAGACAATTCCATTTGGATTTAAAAGTTTGAAAAAATTGTTTATGGAAAACAACAAAAGTTTTGCTGAAATAAGTAAAACAATAAAAGATTTTTTCATAAAACAAATTCAACCAATTGATTGGTTAACTGAAGCTGATATAAATGAAATTCAATATGTTGGAATAGGCGAAGTTTTCTTGTCTCTTGGTAAAATTAGCAGAAAGGGGAAGAAATATCCACTTGACCTTGCACACGCATATCAAATGAACAGGCATGATTTGGAAAATGTTCTTGGTGCTGTTAACCAACTTAAACTTGACAAAGATGCACGAATAAAGGGAATTTCATCTCTTGATGTTGGTAATGTTGTAAGTGGTTTTGCTGTTGTAAGCGCTTTGTTTGAGGCTTTTGAACTTTTAAACATTTCAATTGCTTCAACAAACATAGATACTGGACTGTTGTTTAAAAGTTGTGTGTCAACCACAAACGAAAAGCCACTTCAAGACATACTGGCATACAGCCTTGAAACCAACCAAAAAATATATCAACCAGACCAAACAAATGGCGGGCATATTTTTGATTTGACAATGCTTTTGTTTAAACAATTAAGAGTTATGCACAGGCTTTCAAGAAATTATATCAAACCTTTGAAAATTGCCTCTTATATGTGTAACAGTGGAGAAAGAATGAGGTTTTGTCCAACCAAAAAAGATGCTTTGCAAGTTATCATACATTCGCAAATCTTTGGTGCTTCGCACAAAGAAATTGTGTTGGGAGCATTTATTGCAGGCTCTCAGTATAGTGAAGAATTTTCACTTTCTGAATGGGTGAAATATAAAGATATGGTCAACGATGAAGATTTGCAAGCAGTAAAATTTTTGGCGGTTCTTCTTAGAATTTGTTCTTGTTTTGAATGCACAGGCAATCAAAATGTAAAGGATATCATATGTGATGTTCTTGGAGATTCTGTTATTATAAAGACTGTTTCAGATAATGACCTTTCTTTTGAAAGACAACTTGCAAGTCAGGCAAGTTCTGATTTCAAAAAGGTTTTTGGTAAAACACTTGAACTATTATAATTTCTTCTGTTTTTAATATCTTTGTTTTTAAATTAAAAAATATTTGTAAATTTTTTAAAAAACGCTTTAACACAAATGTTAAGGCGATTTTTATATTAAAAAAATAGTGAATTAAATCAATAAGGAAAAGGAACTTTGCTGTTTTGGTAAAGTTCCTTTTTCATTTGGCTGTTTTCAAAATTTACTGATTTAAAATCTATTTATTATTTTTGTTGTTCGTGTTCTTTTCTCAAGTTTTCAAAATACTCACAGTCTGGAAGTTCAGCAAAAACTTTTTGAATGATGTCTGCTGCCTCATCCATAAGTTCTTTTGTGTGAGTTGCAGTGTAACTTGTTCTTATAATTGCCTCGCCAACAGGCACCGAAGGGGAAATGCAAGGGTTAACATATACACCGTTTTCAAAAAGCATTTTACAAGCCACAAAAGTTCTCCAATCGTCATAAGTGTTAATTGGAATAATTGGTGCTTCGCTTTTGCGAATTGGAATGTTGCGTTTTTTAAGTGCTTCACGCATATAGTCTGATATTTCTTGCAAGTGTTGAACTCTTTGAGGTTCTCTTTCAAGAATTTTTAGTGCTTGCAATGCACTTGCAGCACAAGCAGGCGTTATTGATGCTGAGAATATAAAAGGTCTTGAATTGTGGCGAACATATTCACAAACTTCTCTTGTGCTTGCCATAAATCCACCAAGCGAAGCAAGAGATTTACTGAATGTTCCCATAATAATATCAACTTCATCTTCAAGTCCAAAGTGAGATGCTGTTCCACGACCGCCTTCGCCAAAAACACCAAGGCTGTGCGCATCGTCAACCATAACTCTTGCGCCATATTTTCTTGCCAAACGAACAATTTCAGGCAATTTACACAAGTCGCCACCCATGCTGAATACACCATCAGTAACAATCAAAATGCCTTTGTCCTTTTCAATGCTTGCAAGTTGTCTTTCAAGGTCTTCCATGTCGCTGTGCTCATATCTTAACATTCTTGCATAACTAAGACGACAACCATCATAAATACTTGCATGGTTTTCTTTGTCGCAAACAATAACATCGTTTCTTCCAGCAATAGCACTGATTATTCCAAGGTTAGACTGAAAACCTGTGCTAAAAGTAACGGTATCTTCTTTATGCAGGAATTTAGAAAGTTCACTTTCGAGTTCCATGTGCAAATCAAGTGTTCCGTTTAAAAAACGAGAGCCAGAACAACCTGTTCCATATTTTTCTGTTGCTTTAACACTTGCTTCAATAACTTCTGGATGACTGGTTAAACCAAGATAGTTGTTTGAACCAATCATAATAACACGCTTGCCTTCCATGTTTACAACAATGTCTTGTCCACTGTTAAGATAGTGGAAATAAGGGTAGAAGCCCATTTCTCTTGCTTCTTCTGCAATTTTATAGTTTTTACACTTTTCAAATAAATCCATTTTATCACTCCAAATATAAATTATAATTTCATTATAGCACAGCAAAAAAAAATTGACTAGTGTTTTTGGTGTATAAGTTAAAAATAGTTGAAATTTTTTTGAAATTGATGTAATATAATTTTGAGGTTAAACAATGATTGAGTTAAAAAATGTTTATTTGGGTTATAACAAGGAATATTATGCTTTGTTTGATATTAATTTGAAATTTCAAAAAGGAGACAGGGCAGTTCTTGTTGGAGAAAACGGAAGTGGTAAAACATCACTTTTGCGTGTGATTGCAGGGCTTGAAAAGGTGCAAAAGGGCGAAATTTACATTGATAACACTCCGCTTAAAAATGTTGATTTTGCAAAAGATGTTTCCCTTGGTTATCTTTCAAGTAAAGCAATTTTCTATGAAAACAAAACAGTTTTAAAAAATTTGATGTGGGCGCTGAAAATTCGTGGCGAAGATAAAGATATTCAAGAGAAAAAAGCACTTGAAGTTTTAAAAGACTATAATATTGAGCATCTAAAAGATGAAAAAGTTGGCAGACTTTGCAAAAGTGACCGCCGACTTGTTCAAATTGCAAGACTTGCGCTAAGACCACTGGATATCCTGCTATGCGATGAGTTTGATTTGCAAGAGGATAATAAAATTACCGAAGAACTTATTAATGCACAGAAAAAACTTATTAATGCAGACCACAAAGATAAAATTGTGATTATTGCGTGTGAAAATGTAAGCCATTTTAAAGATATTATCAACAGAGAGATAAAAATGGTTTCTGGCAGTATTGAGAAGGAGAACAAAAGTGAATAAAGATGATTTTGAACAAATAAAAATCAATTCATCCCTTTTGGGTAACATATTGTCAAACATGAAACTTGGCAATTGTGATGTATGCCATTTCATTTTGGAAGATGAAAATGTTAAGGCATTTTTAGAAAATGATGACCTTGTTAAAACAACTCAGGCATTTTTAAGTAACAATTTAAACATTTGTCAGACAAGTAAAAAAATATTTATGCACCGTAATACTTTGCTTTATCGAATTGAAAAAATTAAAAAAATGTTGGGGTTAGACATAAGACAATTTGATGACGCAGTTACAATGCATATAATCTTAACTATTGCAAGTTTTAATCAAAAGTAAATCGGTCTGTTCGTTGTAAATTAGAGATATAAGAGGGTGAAACCTCTTTTTCTTCTTTTTGCTCTTCTTGCTTTTTTGGTAATATTTTCATAATTTCAGTTATAATGGAAATAAGTGAATTTATGTCTATATTTGCCAAAAAATTATTTTGTGTCACAGATGTTTGTGGTGTAAAATGTTGCTGTTTTGAAATATTTTCTTTTTGCTGATGGTTTGAGGGCGGAAAATCATAGTTTGGCAACTGCCAACAGGCATTAGAGGCGTCTAATGCTGGCAACTCTTCCGCAACATTTTGATTTTGTTGTGGTGGCGGTGGAGATTGGCTTCCTGATTGTAACAAGTTTAATATAACAGGCAAAATTTTTGATAAATCCATATTTACCTCATTTTTTATCAATTATATATATGAAAACATATTATATTTAGTGAGAGCAAAAGGAGGGAACATGAATATAAAAGATTTTGCTAAAAAAGAAATACATAACAATAAAAAGCCAAGTGAAGATGACCTTAAAAAAGTTCAAAATGACTATGGCGACTTGGTTGATGAATTTATGAAACGCTATGGAACAATGAGTCAAACACAAATGATGGAAGAAATGTTTAAACTTGTAAAAGAAAAAAAGGCAAAAGGTGAGTTTAATCTAAATCAAATTCAAGATGTCGCAAAAACAGTGGCACCCTTTTTAGATGAAGATGCCCAAAAATATATGCAACAACTTTTAAAACAGTTGGAAGACTGATGAAAGAAAAAATTGACTCACGCCTTCTTTATAGAATAAGTTTGCTTGAAGAAGAAAATTTTATCTATTGCATTGTTTGGCTTGTTGACTATGAAAAGTCAAAAGCAGAATTAAAGCAGAATTTTGACGAAACATGCTTTGTGGGATATTATCCATTTTTAAATGCTGTTGGAATGAAAATAAAGCAAAAAGATTTGCTAAAACTTTCCTCATTTTATTGTGTGGAATATGTATCCAGCATTCAAAAGGCTAGCATAATGCTTGAAAAATCAAGAAAAGACCTTGAAATTAACGACCTACATAAAATGGGTATACTGGGGCAGGGTGTTCGTGTTGCTGTTATTGATACAGGATGTTACCCACATCTTGATTTTCTTGGCGGAGTAAATCGCATAATTCATTTTGAAGATTTTCTTGATGGCAAAAAGTTTACATATGACGACAATGGGCATGGCACTTTTGTTGCAGGTGTTTTGGGTGGCAGTGGGCTTGTTCAAAATGGTAAATATCGTGGAGTTGCTCCACAATGTGATTTACTGATTTTAAAAGCGCTTAATAAAGATGGTGAAACCGAGGCATTAACCATATTAAATGCAATGCAGTGGATAATTGATAACCAAAAGCGTTTTAACATAAGAGTGGTTTGCATGAGTTTTGGAAGCGTTCCACTAAGCAGAAATGACCCACTTATAATCGGTGTTAAAGCACTTTGGGATAGTGGCATTGTTGTTGTGTGTGCGGCGGGCAATGATGGGCCAAACGAAAATACCATAAAAAGTCCAGGTGCTTGCCCAAATGTGATAACAGTTGGAAGTTGTGATGTTATTGATGATATTAATAATGTAAAAGTTGCTCCGTTTAGTTCAAGAGGTCCTGCCTTTGATTTTATTAAGCCAGACATTATTGCACCAGGGGTAGATATAATTTCATTAAAAAACAGCACAGAGTTTTATACAACAATGAGTGGCACAAGTGTATCAACTCCATTTGTTGCTGGAATGTGTGCATTATTGCTTAGCCAAAATCCGCATTTATCACCAAACTTTATAAAAAGTTTGCTTATGGCAAGTGCAGTTGAAGTTGACCAGCAAAAAAATTGGGATGGAAGTTGTTTGTTGTCTTCTCATATCTTTTAGATTATGTTATTTTTGATAAACAACAGCTTAAAGCTATAAATTTTTTTGATAAAAAAAGAGTAAAAAAAACATTTTACTCTTTTTTCTTTTAGTTTTTTTAAATAAAAAGAAGTTAAAATTATATCAAGCGGAGGGGAAAATGCAAATAAATGCAAGAGTTATTCAGGATACTTTATATTTGAGTCTTTGCGGAGAACTTGATGAACATTGTGCGTCTTATGTCCGTGAAACACTGGACAAACATTTGTCTAATTCTGTTTGTCGTCAGGTAATTTTAGACCTCAGTGAACTTGATTTTATGGACTCAACAGGCATTGGAGTTATGATAGGGCGTTACAAAAAGATGAAGGAACGAAATATTCCAATTTTTATTTCTAATCCAACACCACACATTGATAAGATTTTTAAAATGACGGCAATTTATGAGATTATGCCAAAAATAAATTAGGAGATAATAGATGAAATATATTAATCAAATGACACTAAAATTTGACTCTCTTTCAATAAATGAGGGCTTTGCCAGAAGCGCTGTGGCTGGTTTTTGTGTTCAACTTAATCCAACACTTGATGAGGTAATAGACATTAAAACTGCAGTAAGTGAGGCGGTTACAAACTGCGTTGTGCATGCATATCCAAATAAGGTGGGAATTGTTGAAATTTGGGTTGGGCTAACAGAAGATAGTGTTCATATTTCAGTTAAGGACCACGGAGTTGGAATAATTGATTTAGAACAGGCAAAAGAGCCATTTTTCAGCACAAAACAAGATGAAGAGAGGGCAGGCATGGGCTTTACTGTTATTGAAAGTTTTATGGATACCTTTGATTTAAGACACAATAAGGGTGGTGGTGTTGAGGTATTTATGATTAAAAAAATTGAAAACAAAAACTTGATGGCAAAAAGTGGGTTAAATGGTTGATGACAACCTTTCTTTAATCATTCTAGCAAAACAAGGGGACAGCGAAGCGAAAAATGCGCTGATAAGTCAAAATTACCCTCTTATTAAAAGTGTGATAAGGCGTTATCGCAATAAGGGCGTAGATTATGATGACCTTTTTCAACTTGGCTGTGTTGGTTTTGTTAAAGCCATCAACAATTTCAACACCAGTTTTGGCGTTAAATTTTCAACTTATGCTGTTCCTATGATAGCGGGCGAGGTTAAAAGATTTTTGCGGGATGATGGTTCAATTAAAGTGAGCCGTGCATTAAAAGCACTTTCAATTGAAGTAAAAAAATATATAGACAAAAGACAAAATGAGGGAATTAATCCATCAATAGAAGAAATTGCAAAGCACTTTAATGTTGACCAGCAAGAAATTGTCTTTGCTCTTGATGCAAGCAGTTTTCCAGTTAGTCTGTCTGCAAGGGTAGATGGCAGTGATGATTCAACAGCAACGCTTGAAGATGTTATTGAAGATAAGCAAAATGATGAACATATGCTTGACCATATAATTATAAAAAGTCTTATCAAAGATTTAGATAAAAGAGAAAGAAAAATCATTATAATGCGCTATTACCGTGATAAAACACAAAATGAAATTGCAAATGAACTTGGTGTCTCACAGGTTCAGGTGTCAAGAATTGAAAATAAAATTTTGAAGAAATTTGAAAAGGAACTAAGTGAAAATTCAGCAAAAAAAGAAAAAACACTTGAATAATTTTATTTATAGTGTTTTTTATTTTAATAATTTTTGACTAGTTAAAGATTTTACTTCTTCTGTTTTAAAGTTATAAAAATAAAAAATTTAATCTAGTCGAAGTTAATAGAGAGATTTTTATTAAATTTAGACATTTAGAAAACATGTCTAAAGATAGGCTATAAGGTTTTTGCCTCTTCTTTTTTTGTTATTGCTTTTTTAAGTGTTTTATTTTCATTTTCCAGTTGTTCGATTTGTCTGTTTGCAATTTCCAGTTTTATTTTTAATTGTTTGTTTTCTTCTTTTAGTTCATCAATAACAATTTTAATTCTTTCTTTGTATTCGTAAAAAAATTCATCAGCCATAGTTTATCTCCTTTGCAAGTATTCTATGACAGAAAATATCCAAAGGTTAAAGTGAAAACTTTAAATCTTTTGACTTTTGTTTTCTTTGGGATGTTGGCTTTTTATCTATAAGATTAAGTGACTATGATTGTTTTTCTTTTAAAAAAGATATTCAGTAGCATTTGGCTTAACAGATGACCTAAAAGTGTGGTTAAAATCTTTTCTGTTTTTAATTGCTTTTCAACTATACAGAACTTAAAGTTGTTGTTCACCATGGAAAAATATTCCAATTGTTCCAGGTCCACAATGTGTTCCAACTGTTGTTCCTACAAAATCAAAAAAGATATTTAAATTTGGGCCAAGTTTTTCAAGAAGTTGCTTCCTAAGTTCTTCTGCTTCCTCTTTTGCGTCAGCGTGCAGAATTACAATAGGGTGTTTTTCAATGTTTTTGCCATATTTTACAGCATAGTTAACAAGTTCGCTGATTGCTTTTTTCTTTCCAATTGCTTTTCCAACAATTTTCAGTTCGCCACAACTTGCGCAGTGTAAAAGTGGCTTAATGTTTAGCATAGAGCCAAAAAATGCTGTTGTTGCAGAAATTCGTCCACCTTTTTTAAGGTGCATCAAGTCATCAACATAAAAATATACAGAATACTGATTTTTGTTTTGCTCTGCCCAAGTTACAAGTTCATTAAAAGGCATACCTTCTTTATTCCTCTTTGCAACCTCAAATGCAAGAAGACCACCACCACAACTTATATTAAGTGAGTCAATTGTTGCAATTGTTCTATCTGGATACTTTTCTTTTAATTCTTTGATTGCCACTGCAAGTTGAGCAAAACTTCCACTCATATGCGATGAAAAGTGAACATAGATGATGTCATGCCCGTCTTTTAAATAAGGTTCAAAAATTTCACAATAAATAACTGGGTTTAATGCGCTGGTGCTTGGCTTTGAACCTTCTCTGATTTTTTTATAAAATTCTGTCAATGAAATTTCGCCGTCTTTGGTGTATTCGTTGTTATCAAGGGAAAAAGGCATAAAGATAACTTGCATATCATATTTTTCCGCCATTTCTTTTGTGATATCACAACCAGTATCACTGAAAACAATTGTCATTTTTGTATTCTCCATTTAATAGACTTATCTCTCTTATGAGTAGAAAACGCACTCTACTCACAATAGACCTTGTTATAGTATAATGATTTTACACAAAAAAATCAACCATTTTGACATTAAAAGTCAAAATATTTGTCGAAAAAATTTAATTATTATACTAATCATATTTTGTTGATTTTTTGCGCATTATGGGGTATAATATACTTTATCATTAAAAGAGGAGAGTGTATGAACCAATCTAAAGAACAAAAAGTTGAAGTCAAAGATGAGCAAGATATTTTGAAAAATGTTGGAGCATTACATTTAACAAACCTTGCTGTTGTTCCAGGGCTTAATGTAACATGTGACATAAACAATACAGACGAAATTAAAAATGTGAAAAAGATTTTTAAAAACAAAGAAAAACTGGTGCTTGTTACCAGCAAGCAAAAAATGTTTTCGCCAGAGAAAGATGATATATTTCAATTTGGCTGTTTAGCACATATTGATAAAATTCAAGATTTCCAAAATGGCTCAATCAAGGTTGCCATTCAAGGAGATGCACGTGTTGAGATTTTAGACATTTTATCCATGACACCAATGGTTGTTGATGTAAAAGTTTTAGAAGAACAAAATGCAGAAAGTCCAATTGCCTATGACAAGATGTATGCCATACGTCAAAAATGTCAAGATGCCAGCAGGTTTGACCGCTATTTTCCACCAGAAATTGAATCACAAATTCTTTATGGCACTTTAACACCATCACAGTTTGCTGACTCAATGGTTCATTGGCTGATGAAAAACATTCGTGAACAACAAGCAATGCTTGCTGAAACAAATGTTGAAAAGCGTTTGGACATTGTGTCAGGTGCACTTGACAAATTTATTGGAAACATTGTTTGGAGAAAGCAAATTGATGACAAAGTCAATGCGAACCTAAGCAAAAATCAAAAAGAAATGTTTTTGCGAGAGCAACTTCACGTTATCAATGAAGAACTTAATGGTGAAGTTGATGAAGTTGAACAGATGAGAAATGATGTAAAGGCTTTAAAACTTCCCCCAGAACATGAAGAAAAGGTTTTAAAAGAAATCAATCGACTTTCAAAACTTCCTTTTGGTTCTCCAGAAGTTGGTTATATACGAAATTTTGTAGAGACTGTTTTGGAACTTCCTTGGAGCAAAAGAACTGAGGATAACATTGACCTAAAACATGCAAAAGAAGTCCTTGACCAAGAACACTATGCGCTTGACAAGGTTAAAGAACGAATTTTACAAATTTTGGCTGTAATGAAGTTAACTGGCAAAGTAAGTGGTCAAATAATTTGTCTTGTTGGGCCTCCGGGTGTTGGAAAGACCTCAATTGCTCGTTCAATTGCAAAGGCAATGGGCAGAAATTTTGTGCAAGTTGCTCTTGGTGGTGTAAGCGATGAAAGTGTTATAAGAGGACACCGCAGAACATATGTTGGTGCAATGTGTGGTCGAATTTTGGCAGGAATGAAACAGGCAAAAACTATTAACCCAGTTTTTCTTTTGGATGAGATTGATAAACTTACCAAGGATATAAAAGGCGACCCATCCAGCGCACTTTTAGAAGTTTTAGACAGTGAGCAAAATGACCACTTCAAAGATAACTTTTTGGAACTTCCATATGACCTTTCACAAGTTTTGTTTATTCTTACAGCAAACACTTTGGAAACCATTCCAAAGCCACTTCTTGATAGAATGGAAGTAATTGAACTAAGAAGTTATACAGAAATTGAAAAAATACACATTGCTGAAAAATATTTAATTCCAAAGCAAGAAGAAAAATGCGGACTTAAAAAAGGCTCTGTTCCGTTTAACAGAGAGATTTTAAGCGCAATAATAAATGAATATACATACGAAGCTGGTGTTCGTGGGCTTGAAAGAGAAATTGCTGCCGTTTGCAGAAAATATGCAAGTTTTGAAATTGGTGCAAAGAAAGACGAAGATATAAATATCAAAAATCTTCCAAAGTTTTTGGGTAATGATTATTCACACGAGCCAGAAATCTATCAAGGTGGCAATGTTGGCGAAGTTGTTGGTCTTTCTGTTACCTCGGTTGGAATTGGGCACACACTTTTGGTTGAAGCAATGGTTGTTGAGGGTGGAGAAAAAATTACCCTAACAGGCAAACAAGGGCAATTAATGAAAGAAAGTGCTCAGGCTGCATACAGTCTTGTTAAAAGTCTTGCAAAAGATTTTGGACTTAGTGCTGATTCCTTTAAAAATGTTGGGCTTCACATTCACATTCCTCATGTTCCAAATGGAGTCGAAGGTCCAAGTGCTGGAATTGCCACAACAACAGCCATTGTGTCTGCCTTTACAAACAGACCAGTAAAAGCACACCTTGCAATGACAGGCGAGGTTTCACTTCGTGGAAGAGTTTTGGCAATTGGTGGCGTTCGTGATAAATTGATGGCCGCAGCTAGATGTGGTGTTAAAACCATAATTATGCCAAAAGATAATCAGCAAAATCTTGATGATTTGCCAGATGAGGTAAGAAAATCACTTGATATTCACCTTGTTAGCAACATAAAAGAAGTGCTTGATTTGGCGCTTGAAAAATAATATAATGTTATATAAAGAAGATGGTTGCATCTTTCTTTATTTATATAGAAGAATTAAAGCCTTTGCAAAAGGAGGGGATTATGCTAATAAAAAATGCAAAATTTTTAACAAGTATTGCAAGCATCGATAAATTGGGACAATTAAATTTGCCCCAGTTTGCTTTTGTTGGCAGAAGTAATGTGGGTAAGTCCAGTTTACTTAATGCGTTAACAAACAGAAAAAGTCTTGCAAAAACAAGTTCAACCCCAGGACGAACACGGCTTATTAACATCTTTGAAATCAATTCGTCCTTTTATTTTGTTGACCTTCCAGGCTACGGCTTTGCAAAGGCAAGCAAGTCCGAGCAAGCAGGTTGGCAAAAATTGATTGGAACATATCTTGAAAATAGCCAAAATCTAGAACTTGTTTTTGTTCTTCTTGATTGCAGGCACGATATAACAGAAAAAGATGAGCAAATGCTTGAATATCTTTATACTTATCAAATTCCCTTTCAAATTATAGCAACAAAAACAGATAAACTTAATAAAAGTGAACTGAAAAAGAACTTGCAAAACATGGCGACGCAAACAAAGGTTGGACTTGGGGATATCATTGCTGTGAGTTCAACAAAAAAGACCAATCTTGATGCAATTTTGAAATTGATTGAAGAAAAATTGACAAAGGATGAATTATGATTGTTAAGGGGATTGTTGAAACCATTGTTTTCCAAAATGTTGAAAATGGTTACACTGTGGCAGACATAGACAACAATGGCGAACTTGTTACCATTGTTGGCAAAATGCCTGCTTTAAGAGAGGGGCAAATTGTGTCTGCAACCGGAAAATTTGTTTCTTCAAAAAAATGGGGCGAACAGTTTGCTGTTGAACAGTTTGAAATCAGTGAACCAACCAGCGTTGAGGGAATTAAAAGATATCTTTCAAGCGGACTTATAAAAGGCGTTGGACCCGTTACTGCAAGTGCAATTGTTGACACCTTTGGAGAAAAAACGCTTGAAATCATCGAACTTAATCCGCTAAAATTAGCAGAAATAAAGGGAATAAGTCTTTCAAAAGCCGCAGAAATTGGCAAAACGCTTTTTGAACTGAGAAAAATGCAAGATGTTGTGCTTTTTTTGCAACAGCACGATATTTCCATGAATTTATCTGTTAGAATATATGAAACCTATCAAAACAAAACAAAGGATGTTCTAGAGCAAAACCCCTATAAACTTGTGGAGGATGTGTCGGGTGTGGGGTTTAGAACTGCCGACAAAATTGCACAAAAAATGGGTGTGGCAAAGGATAGCAACTTTCGTGTTCGTGCAGGAATTTTGCATGTGCTAAATGAATCAAGCGACCATGACGGAAACACTTATCTTCCAAAAGACGAGGTGTTTTCTGCTGTTGAAAAACTTTTAGAGATAACTTTTCCCGACCATACGCAACTTAATCTTATTTTAAATCAAATGTCTATTGATGGCATAATAAAAGAACTTGAACTTGATGGCGTTTTGTCAATAATGCTTAATAAATTTTATATTGTTGAGAAAAAACTTGCTCAAAAGCTTTTACTTTTAAAGATGCAAGCGCCAACTTTGCATCTTGATGTTGATGCCGAAATTGCAGAGTTTGAAAGGGTTAACAAGGTTGAACTTCACAAAGACCAAAAAAATGCAATTGAAGTTGCTATTAACACAGGGGTGTGTGTTATAACAGGTGGGCCAGGAACGGGAAAGACCACTATTATCAAAGTAATTCTTAATTGCCTTAAAAAAGCGGGCAAAAAAGTTGCTCTTCTTGCACCAACTGGCAGAGCAGCCAAAAGACTGAGCGAAAGTTGTAACGAAGAGGCAAAGACCATTCATCGAGCGCTGATTGTTGACCACACAAGGAATTTTGGTAATGACCAAAGCCAACTTTTTGTATATAATGAAAACAATCGTTTTCCCTTTGATGCTGTGATTGTTGATGAAGTGTCTATGGTTGATGTTAACCTTGCCTATAATCTTATCCGTTCATTAAAATCAGGTTGTAAACTTTTGCTTGTTGGAGATAAAAATCAACTTCCAAGCGTTGGGGCGGGGAATGTTTTAAGCGACATCATTGGCTCAGAAATAATTCCTTATTGCAATTTAACTCAAATATATAGGCAAGAAGAGGCAAGTTTGATTACCACAAACGCACATTTAATCAATAGTGGTGAAATGCCAAAATTTGATAACCACAGCAAAGATTTTTTCTTTGAAACAAAAAAAGAGCCAGAGGAAATTTTGCGCACAGTTGTTAACTTGCAATGCCACCGCATTCCTAAATTTTTAAATATTGAACCTACAAAAATTCAAGTTCTATCAGCAATGAAAAGTGGCATTTGTGGGGTGGACAATCTAAATAACCGAATTCAAGACATACTAAATCCAGCAAGCATAAATGCACCAGAAATTGTTGTTGGCCAAACAACCTTTAGGCTTAACGATAAAGTTATGCAAACAACAAACAACTATAACCTTGAATGGAAGAGGGCATCTGGAAAGATGTGGGAACTTGGCGAAGGTGTTTTTAATGGTGATATTGGTTTTATAACTGGCGTAAATCTTACTCAGCAAAGTATTGAGGTAACTTTTGAAGATGGCAGAATTTGTGAATATCCAAGAAATGAAATTGGACAATTGACGCTTAGTTACGCAATAACTATTCACAAAAGTCAAGGAAGTGAGTTTGAGGTTGTAATCATTCCACTTGTTGGGGGTGCTCCGTCCATTTTAACAAGAAATTTGCTTTATACTGGGATAACAAGAGCAAGACAAATGGTTGTTTTGGTTGGGCAAAAATTTCATATGCAAGCCATGATAAGAAATAATTATACAGCAAAAAGATACAGTGCCTTGAAAATCTTTCTTCAAGAGCAAGTTGCTGTTTTAAGAGATTTAACAAGTCAAAACAGTGGTGATAATTTATGAAAATTTCACTTAAAGAGAAACCTCCAAAAAGAAATAAAGTAAAGGAATTTTTCAAAAAACTTAAAAATGTGCTTGAAGAAATTTTTTATCCAGCAAATATAAAGTGTATAAATTGCAACATTGACTTGCCTGTAAAGCAAGAAATTGAATTTTGTGAAAGTTGTTTTTCAAAGCTTGAATTTATTGAAAATGATAAATGTTGTAAAAGGTGTGGCGCAAAACTGAAAACAAGCAATCTTTGTTTGGCTTGTAAAAGTAACAAACGAGAATTTAAACTTGCAAGAAGTGTTATGGAGTATGATGGAATTACAGCAAAACTCATCAAGACTTTTAAATATAAAAACAAGCCCTATATGTCCCGAACTTTTGGAAAACTTTTAGCACTCAAATTTGAAAGTCTAAATTGGAAGGTTGATTTTGCTACTTTTGTTCCCATTACCAAGAAAAAAGAGAAGAAAAGAGGCTTCAATCAAGCACGCCTTCTTGCTGAAGAGTTTTCTAAGACTGCAAATGTTTCAATTGAAAAAGATATTCTAATTAAAAAACAAGACACAAAAGAACAGGCAAGTTTGGGATTTAAAGATAGACAAGAAAATTTGCGTAAAACTTTTAAAGTCACCAACAAAGATAAAGTTAGAGGTAAAATCATTTTGCTGATTGACGATGTTTTTACAACAGGTGCAACCGCAAATGCGTGCAGTCTTGCTTTTAAAAAGGCAGGTGCCAAAGAAGTCTATGTTCTTACTGTAGCATCTACAACTAGAAAAATTTTGGGACTTGAAGACAAAAAACGAGATGAAAAGTTAGAAAACGATAACCCGCTTAAAAGTTTGATATATTAGTAATTTTTGTAAAAAATAATAATTTCTATACCCCTTTTTAAAACAAAACTCTATCAAAAGATAGGGTTTTTTTACACATAAAAAAGAAAATCAGCCAAAAAAGACAAATAAATGTAAAAAACTTCTTTTCTTTTTTTGAATTTTATTATATAATAATAATCATTATATTTATGTGGAGAGGAAAAATATGTTTAAAATTTTGTCGGACAACTATCGCAGTTTGAAAAAACTTGAAAAAATGGCAAAAAAAGTTGAAGATTTAGAGCCAAAATATCAGGCAATGTCTAATGAGGAACTTCAACAACAAACTGAAGTTTTGAAAAACAGACTTAAAAATGGAGAAACTCTTGATGACATTCTCTA
>CASEYA010000056.1 GCA_949291975.1 uncultured Christensenella sp. | reverse complement strand
GCAAGGGCGCTTGGTATGGTTATTGAATCAAAACTTGACAAAGGTAAAGGACCAATTGCAACTGCAATCATCCTTAATGGAACACTTAAAGTTGGAGATACAATTATTTCAGGTGTTCATGCAGGAAAGGTTCGTGCATTAATAAATGACAAGGGAGTTAACATAAGAAAAGCAGAGCCAAGCACTCCAGTTTTGATTTTGGGACTTGATGGTTTGCCAGATGTTGGTGATAACTTATATGCTGTTGACGAAAAAATGAGCAAGCAAGTTCTTGCAGAGAGAAAGAGAAAAGCACAAACTGAAAAGATAAATGCCAAAAATAATTTCTCAATGGAAGAGTTTTTATCAAAAGAAGCAGGCAGTGAGAAAAAGATTCTTAATGTAATTGTCAAAGCCGATGTTCAAGGTGCTTTTGAAGCACTTGTTGATATGCTTAACAAAGTTCAAAATGATGAAGTAAAAGTTGAGTGTATTCACGGTGGTGTTGGTGAGATAAATGAAAACGATGTTCTTCTTGCAAAATCTGCTGATGCATTGCTTATTGGATTTAACACAAAACCAGACAGCAAGGCTGCATCAATTATTGAACATAATAAGATGCCAATATTTATGTCAAAAATTATATATCAAATTATTGAGCATGTTGAAAAAGTTATTAAGTCAATGAGAAAACCAGTTTTCCAAGAGCAAGTTATTGGTCATGCCGAAGTTATACGTATCTTTAAAATTAGCCGAATTGGAACAATTGCGGGTTGTGTTGTAAAAGATGGCAGAATAACAAAGAATTCTAAAATTAGATTATTTAGAGATGGAAAACTTCTTGTTGATACCAGTATAACCACTTTGCAAAAAGATAAAAATGATATCAAAGAAGTTTCTGCTGGCATGGAATGCGGAATGAAACTTGAAGGTCACAATGATATTTTGGTTGGAGATACCATTGAATCATATGTTATAGAACAAATTGAAAGAGATTAAAAGCTTGCTTTAATTTATTTAAAGCAAGTCTTTGTGTTAAAAGGGGAAAAATAATGAGCAGAATAGAACGAGTAAACACTGAGGTGCACAGAGCATTATCAAATATATTATCAAATGAATTAAGAGACCCAAGAATAACAGGTCTTATCACAATTGTAAAAACAGAGGTTAGTGCTGATTTAAGCCACGCAAAAGTTTTTATAACAATTTTAGCAAAAAATGAAAAACAAAAACAAAATACTTTTAATATTCTAAAAAACAGTGAAGGATATATAAGAAAAAGTTTGGCAAACAAACTTAATATGCGTTTAACACCACAAATTCATTTCTTTTTAGATAATACATTTGACGAGGCGCAAAAAATGGAAGAATTGATAGATAGTCTAAACATTCCACAGGAGGAATAATGAATTTTCTGCAAATTTTCACACAAAAGATAAAAAAAGCAAACAAAATTGCAATTTTTACACACAAAGACAGTGACCACGACACCATTTGTTCTGCTGTTGCGTTAAAAGATATTATAAAACAAATGGGAAAAAACAGTGTTATCTTTGTTGATAAAAAACCAAGCGAAAGCATTTTAAAATTTGTTTCAAAAGAAAAATTTTTAACCACATCAGATGAAATATTTGATGTTGCAATCTGTGTTGATTGTTCTAACATTAAGCGTCTAAGCGATGATAATTTAAAAGTGTTTTTATCAGCAACAGAAACTTTTAATCTTGACCATCATCAAGACAACTCTTTTTTCGCAAAATATAATCATGTTCAAAAAGGGTGGTCAAGTTGTTGTGAGGTTATATATTTTCTTTTTAAAGATGTGATAAAGTTAAACAAATATTTGGCGTCAACTTTATATACAGGACTGTTCATGGATTGTGGTGCTTTTACATATTCTTCAACAACGGATAAAACTCATGAATGTGCAAGTGCTTTGCTAAAATTTGCACCAAAGATAAAAGAGAAATTTTTTGCGTGTTTTGGTGTGTTGGGGCAAGAAGAGTTTTTAATCACTCAGCGAGCATTTCAGTCTGTGAAGTTTTATCTTAACAATCAAGTTGCAATTTCTGTTTTAATGACAAAAGATTTTCAAGAATGTGGAGTTCCAAGAGAGAAGGGAAAATTTATTGTATCTTATCTTCAAAATGTTGCAGGTGTTAAGATTTCAATTAATATAAGTGAAGATGGAAAAAATGAATGGCGCATAAGTTTGAGGACCACAAGCGATGAGGTTGATTTGTCAAACATTGCACATCGCTTTAATGGTGGTGGGCACAAGCGTGCCTCTGGATGCACCCTTAAAGGTGACATTAAAAAGGTTGTTAATGCTTTAATCAAAGAATGCAAAAGGGAACTGGAAAAATGAATGGTTTTTTTAATTTATTAAAACCAGCCAACATATCTTCTGCTAAGGCTGTATATTTGCTTAAAAAGAAATTAAATATCAAAGATAAAATTGGACATATGGGAACTTTGGACCCACTTGCAAGCGGTGTTTTAGTTGTTGGAATAGGAAGGGCTAACAGGCTTTTTGATGTTATGCTCTCAAAAACAAAAACATATCTTGCAGAGTTCACTTTTGGATATGAAACAGCAACTTTAGATTTAGAAAGTGATGAAATTGTTAAAAAAAGTGAAAAAATACCTTTAAAAAACGAAATTATTGCAGTTTTACCTTCATTTTTAGGAAAACAAAAGCAAACTGCTCCAATATTTTCAGCTAAAAGCATTGGTGGGGTTAGGGCATATAAGCTTGCCAGAGAGGGAAAGTCCGCAGATATAAAAGCGCATGATATTGAAATATTTAAGTTCGATTTAGTAAAACAAAATTCAAATGCCACTTTTGTTTTTGAAATAGAATGCAGTGGCGGAACATATATAAGAAGTCTTTGTCAAGATTTAGCAAAAAAATTGCACACAGTTGCGACAATGACTAACCTAAAAAGAACAAAGTGTGGTGATTTTGAAATTTCTGACAGCGTTGAAATTGAAGAAGTAAAAGAGGATGATATTATTCCTGTTGACTTTGTATTGCAACATATGGGAAAAATCAATCTCAAACAAGAAGCGTTAAAAGATATAAGAGATGGCAAAAAAATTATTATAAAAAATCACATTGGAACATTCGCTGTCTTTTGTGAAAACAAAGCGATGGGCATTGCAAAGATAGGTGATGATTCAATAATTAAAATGAGAACATGGCTTGTATAGAATTAAGACAAACAATCAAATAAAAAAATTTTATCATTATTAGTTTATTTTTATTGTTAAAATATTTTTAAACTTAAAAATTAAAACATAAAACAAAACTTGTATAAAATTAAAATTGAATTTTATTATTCTTATATTTATTTTTATGTTAAAATATTTTGTTATAAATAGAATTCAAAAGCGTAAAATAAAGTAAAAAAGAAGAACATTATACAATAAAAAAGAAACTGGTTATTTTATATTGTGATTATATAAAATGTTAACCATAACCAAATAAATTTTTCAGCGTTGCAATTCTACATTAAACTTGCAAAAAAATTTTTGTTTTAATTATTTAAAATTAATTTTTATTTTAATTATATTCTAGGGGATAAAGGAGAAAATCATGGTTAGATTTGGACCATCAGGAAATAGTGAACAATTTTATGAAGAGGGATATAAAGAAAGCGAACAAGCTCCACAATGGCTTGCTTCACTTGGACTTTCTGCATATGAATATAGTTTTACTTTGGGCAGATTTATAACAGATGAGAAATCAAGTAAAATAAAATCAGAGGCAGAAAAACATAATATTCAAATCAGCGTTCATGCACCATATTATATAAATTTTTGTAACGATTCAGAAAAGTCAAAAGAGAACAATGAAAAATTTTTGCTTAACAGTTTGCTTGGACTAAAAAAACTTGGAGGAAAAACTTGTGTGGTGCACATGGGTTCTCAAATGAAAAATGAAAGAAGTGTTGCTTTTAAAAATTTAGAACATGGACTTAAAAGTTTTCTAGATATTTATTATCAAAATAATTTAGATGGACTTTTTATTGCTCCAGAAACAATGGGGAAATTTACATATATTGGAACAGTGGATGAAATCCTAGAAATTGCAAGTTGGGATAAAAACATCATTCCATGTTTTGATTTTGGTCACATAAATTGCATTACTCAAGGAGCATTAAAAACAAAACAAGATTTTTTAAATATATTTAATAAGACCATAGATAAAATTGGTTTTGAAAAAACAAATAATTGTCACATTCATTTTTCAAAAATTAAATATGGTGAAAAAGGTGAAATTGAACATCTAACTTTTGATGATAGAATTTATGGTCCAAATTTTGAACCGTTTATTGAAAGTTTGGTTGAATTAAAAATTAATCCTGTTGTAATTTGTGAGTCAAGAGGGACACAAGCAACAGATGCTTTAATGATGAAAAATTACTATGATAAATTAAAATAATTTTTTGTTAACTTTATATTTTTAAAATTTTATTTAATAGAATTTAAGAACTCAGCTTTGAGTTCTTTTTTTTGTTAAAAAATCTTATTTGCAAAAAATGAGTTCGAGAATATCTCAAAAAAGTTAAAAAATGTGTTCATTTTTTAACTTTTTTAATTTTTAATAAAAATTTATCATCTGATAATTATAATTTAAAATTTGGTAAAATTAAAAAATTATGCATTAGTTTTGTTTGTCGGCGAGTAAAAGAAAAGAGTTGATTTTTTTGCCTTTTGATGATATAATATTTTATACGCTATATTTATATTATTAAAGGAGATAAAAAATGATTACAGCAAGTGATTTAAGAAAAGGAATGTGTTTTGAACGTAACGGGCAAATTTTTTCTGTTACCGATTTTGAACACAACAAACATGGTCGTGGTGGTGCTGTTGTTTGGATAAAGATGAAAAACATTCAAACAGGTGCTGTTGTTGAAGATACTTTTAATCCAACAGATAAATTTCCACCAGTTTCTTTTACAGAAAAACAAATGACATATCTTTATAATGATGGAAATTTATATTATTTTATGGACCCAGAAAGTTTTGAACAATTTCCATTTGATAAAGAAATGGTAGAAGATGCTTTGCCATATCTTTTGGAAGGAACAAATGCAACAGTAAAATTTTATAAAGACAAGGTGTTTAATGTTTCTGCACCATTGTTTGTAATATTAGAAGTAACAGAATGTGAACCAGGACTTCAAGGCGATACAACAAAGGCTTCGTTTAAACCTGCAAAAGTTGAAACTGGTCTTGCGGTTTCTGTTCCACTTTTTATCAATACTGGTGATAAAATTAAAATTGATACCAGAACTGGTGAATATGTTGAAAGGGCTTAAAATCTTTATCTGTAATATTTAATGTTATTTTAATTTCTGTGCTTTTAAATAAAGCATTTTAGAAAACAATAATAATTTTTACAATAAGATTTTATAACATATTTTAAAAATAGGGGGGTAGTGCTTGTTTGTGCTATCCCTTTTTTTATTAAAATTTTTTTTATTGTTGTTTATTCTTTTATCTTCTTATTGTTTATTATTTATCATATTTTTTATTTTATAAATTTTTGCCTTTGCAATCTGTAAGGGCATTTTTTGTTCTATTAGAGTTTAATGCGCATATAAATAACTTAAGGCGGGGAAAAGAATGTTTAATGATGTTTTACCACAAAAAGTAAGCCGTGCTCTCGACTTACTTCATCAAAAAGGTTTGCGAGAAATAAGAATAAGAGTTGGACAACCTATCATCATTGATTTTGGTTCGCTTTTCTATTTGTCTGAAAATGGCTTAACCGATGAAAAAGAAAAGGCGCTAATTTGTTCTTTTACCGAAATGCAAGACATTGTCTTTAAATGTTGTGAGTGCTCTGTTTATGCTCATAATGACGAACTTAAAACTGGTTTTGTAACTTTATCGGGTGGACAAAGGGTTGGAATTTGTGGTGAAATTGTTGTAGATAATGGCAAAATTAAAACATTTAAAAATTTTTCATCAATCAGCATTCGAATTGCTCATCAGGTTAAAGATTGCAGTCTTAATGCGCTTCCTTTTTTATATGATGAAAATGGAGTTTTTAACACCTTAATCATTGCTCCGCCAAATTGTGGAAAAACAACTTTTTTGCGTGATTTATGCTGTCAAATTTCAAACAAATTTATTGCAAAAAATGTTTTGCTTGTTGATGAAAGAGGTGAGCTTGCTAGTTGTCAAAATGGACAAGCGCAGATGGATGTTGGTATTGCCACAGATATTTATACAAATTCCACAAAAAAATTTGCCCTTGAGAACGGAATAAGAACACTTGCTCCAGAAGTTATTGTTATGGATGAACTTGCCACTCTTGATGACATTGAAGCGCTAAATTTTGCAATTGGTTCTGGGGTGAAAATTTTAGCAACGGCTCACTCATCTTCAATTGAAGAATTTAAAAGAAAACCAAATTTTCAAAAGCTTATAGATTTAAAAATCTTTACCAGAATCATTCTTCTGTCTAACAGAAAAGGCTCTGGAACATTGGAAGGAATTTTTAACGAAAACTTTAATCTTGTAAGTTATTTTGATTAAAATCTTAAATTTGTCTAAATAAAAAGGGGAGTTATGAATCTATTTGTTGCAATACTTATTTTTTGTGTAATTTTATTTATTGGCTGGTATTTTTACAATAAAACACAGAAAAAATCGCTTTTTTATGCAAATTTTTTGCAATTTTGTGAATTTATTAAAAATGAAATAGGTTTTTTTCAAAATAATCTCAAAGAAATTCTTTCAAAAAAAGAGTATAGTAGCAACGAGTTTAATTCTCTTATTGAAGATTTCAAAAAAAATGAAAATATTGATATTTGGTGCAAAGAGCAAAAAATTCTTGACGCAAATGAAATTGTTCAAATTAAAAACTTTTTTGCAAAACTTGGCAGACTTGATGTTCAATCTCAAACAAATGAAATAGAAACCTTTTTAAAATATCTTGAAGAAAAAATCAGCGACATAAAAACAAAACATCTAAAAAAAGCAAAATTAACTTTCAGTTTAAGCGTCATGCTTGGTTTGCTTGCTTTTATCATTATAATCTAGGAGAGAAAACATGGATATTGAAATAATCTTAAAGATTGCAGGAATTGGAATTTTAGTTGCTGTTGTGTCTCAAGTTCTAAAACAGGCGGGCAAAGAGGAAATTGCCACTCTTGTAACGCTATCAGGTTTGGTTATTGTTCTTGTTATGGTTGTTGATTTAATCAGTGAGCTTTTTAACATGGTTGGCAATTTATTTTATCTCTTTTAACATTTTGGGAGGTCAAAATGGAGGAAATCTTCAAAATTATTGGCATAAGTCTATTGACCACCATTGCTGTTTTGGTTGTAAAACCAACAAAACCAGAAATTGCACTTGTGCTTGGGGTTGCTGGCAGTGTGATAGTTTTTTTCTACATAGTTGACCTTTTAGAAGAAGTTTTTGGGCTTTTTGAATATGTGATGCAAGCCACAAACTTAGACAGTGATATATTTATTTTGCTGATAAAAATCATAGGGGTTGGTTATATAACAGAATTCAGTGCTAACATTTGTCAAGACAGTGGAAACAGTGCAATGGCAAGTAAAATTCTTTTAGCAGGCAAACTTGTGATTTTTGTTATGGCAATTCCAATTATTACCTCTTTAATAGAGTTAATTGTGAGTATAATGCCATGATAAAAAGAAATGTTGTTTTTATAATTTTCACTTTTTTTGTTTTGCTTTCTTCCTTTGTTGGACAAGCGCCTTCTTATCTTGATACGCAAAGTGAAAACTTTTTTGTTGAAAACAATCAATTAATGTTAACTGGTGATATGAATGAAGAAGAACTTGAACAAGAACTTGAAGATACCATAGGCGAACAGATTGGAAGTGTTGACTTTAATGGATTGCAAGACATTTTAGATTCGCTTTCATCAGATGCTCAAAATCTGTTTGGTTCCAGCAGTTTTTTTGACAAAATAACCAGATTGTTAAGCGGTGATTTCAATGCAGATTATGGCAGTTTTTTTCAATCACTTATAGGAATATTTTTTGAAGAAATAATCGGGCTTGTTCCGCTTTTGGCAACTATTGTAATTATAACTCTTTTATGCTCGCTTATAAAAAGTGTAAGAAGCAAAGAGAATGAAAACAGTGTTGGACAAATCATTGATTTTGTTGCTTTTGGCATTGTTGTTGTGCTTGTGAGTTCGGTTATTATTTCTATTTTTACAAATTCAGCAGACTTAATTGGGTCTATGCAGACTCAAATGTCCATATTATTCCCAATTTTGTTAACATTTTTAGCAAGTGTGGGCGGTGTTGTTTCTGTTGGGATTTTTCAGCCTGCTGTTGCAATTTTGTCAAACATTGTGGTGCAAATTTTTAACATTGTTATAATTCCGCTTTTTGTGTTTTTGTTTATCTTTATCATTGTTAACAATCTTTCATCAAATGTAAAATTAAATAAATTCATTTCTTTAATTCAAAGCGTGTTAAAGTGGATTGCTGGAATATGTTTTAGTGTATTTCTTGGAATTTTAGCCTTTCATGGAATTGTTGCGGGAAGTTTTGACAGTGTCAGCATTCGTGCCACACGACTAGCAATCAAAAGTTATGTGCCAGTGTTAGGAAGTTATATTTCAGATGGTTTTAACATTGTGTGTGCCAGCAGTGTGCTTATTAAAAATGTAGTTGGTGTGGCGGGAATATTCTTGTTATTTGCCTCTATTTTAACACCAGTTTTTCAAATTCTTGCTTGTTCAATGCTTCTACGCCTTACTGCATCAATCTTAGAACCAATAGGAGAAACAAGAATTCCTGATTTTCTTCAACAAATTGCAAAAACATTAAATCTTTTAATTATGATGATTTTAGGTGTGGCTTTTATGTATGTTATAACCATTGGACTAATTCTTTGCACGGCAAACATTTTTTAAGATTTCTAGCACATAAATTTTTCTAACGCAAAAAATAAATTTCTATAAATAAAGTCAAACAACATTTATAAAAGGTGGGTTCGGGTGGAAGGAATATCAATTTATCTTTTAAGCATTGTTGGTGTTGTCATTTTGTTTGTGGTAATAGAACTCGTTTTACCCGAGGGACAACTTGCCAAATATGTTAAGTCTATAATGAGTGTTGTTTTGATTTTTGTAATAGCAAGTCCGCTCCCAAGTCTTTTTAAAAATGGAATAAATTTTTCTTTTAATGCTTCTGTAGATTTAAACGAAAGTTATCTTGAAACAGTGCAATCTCAATCACTTCGAGCATTAGAAAACAGTTTAACAAAAGATTTAGAAGAAAACGGAATTTTAAATGCTGAGGTGCAGGTTTGGGGAGAGCTTGATAACGGCTCAATAAAAATTTCGTATATTTTTGTCGAAATGAGCAATGTTGTTCTAACTGGTGATATGGTGCATATAAATAAAAATGAAGCAGTAGTAAAAGTGCTAATTGATAAAACAAACATAAAGGAGGAACAGATAGTGTTAAATGGCTAAGTTTGAATTTTTAAACAAATTTAAGTGGTTTCAAAAGTTAAAAAAGATAAAACATATTGAAATTTATTTGGTTGTTGTTTTGGCTTGTCTTGTTCTTCTAATATGGTTTGTCGATTGGGGAGGGGAGGAAGAAGGGCAGATAACTTCTGTTTCAAGCACTTCTTCTACCTCAAAATATGCAGAAGAACTTGAATGGAAGTTAGAAAATGCACTAAGCAAAATCAGCGGAGCGGGCGATGTGAAAGTTATGATTACATTTGATGGTGTAACTGAGCTTGTTCTAGCAACAACAACTGACGAAAAAACAAGTTCAACCAGCAACACAACATCAAGCGGTGCAACAAACTCAACTGAAACAATCACGGTAAGCACAGAACCAATTTTAATAACTGAAAATGGTTCGACAAATCCAATTGTTTTAATGGAAATCTTACCAGATATTAAGGGGGTGATTGTCATTGCACAGGGTGCGGATAACATAAAAGTGAAACTAGACCTTTTAAAAGCAGTTCAAGCACTTTTATCAATAACATCAAGTCAAGTTGAAATATTTTCAGGAAATTAAAAAGGAGATATAAAAATGGTATTAACAAAGAAAAAGAAAATAATAATTTTAACAACAATGGTTGCACTTTTAATAGTAACAGGTTTTTTGAACCTAACACTTAATCAACAGGCAATTTCTACAACAACTGGTGGCAGTATAACCTCTGCAAGTTTTTTTGAAACATACAGAATTGACCGAGATGCATCAAGAGAGCAACAATCACTTTACTATGAAGCAATTCTAAACAGTGCAAACTCATCTGCTGATGCAAAAACAGAGGCCGAAAACAATCTTACAAATCTTGCAAAAATTATGGAACAAGAATTACAAATTGAAGGTTTTATTCTAGCAAAAGGCTTTGACGATGTTGTTGTTTCTTTAACTGATAACTATGTTAATGTAATGGTAAAAAGTGCAGAGTTAACCGAATCAGAAGTTGCTCAAATTGTTGAAATTGTTCAAGGTCAAACAGAAAAAAGCATTGATAACATTAAAATAATTCCTGTTGAATAGTTGCGTCTAAAAAAAATATATGCTATACTAATTTCTATAAAAATAAGGAAGTTTTAGAAATATGGCAAAAAAAGACGAACAAATGAGCAAGGGATTGGTAACCTATAATAAAAATATTTTGCTTTCCATTGTTAACTTGGCGGCAAAAGAAATAAGTGGAGTCGCTTCTTTATGCTCAAATTTTGGTGGAAGTTTTTTTAAGAAAATGTTTTCCAACAACTATTGTGAAGGTGTGAAATTAACCCACACAAAAGATGGTTTGGTTATAGATGTTTATATTAACATCTTTGCTGATTACAATGTTGCCGATGTGGCATTCCGTGTGCAAGAAAACATTAAAAGTGGCATTACTTCTATGATGAACATTCCAATTCATTCAATAAATGTTAGAGTAATGGGTGTTCAATTTGTATCTGCAGAGAAAAAATAGAAAACACAGCCCTCAAACAGAGGGTTTTGTTTTATTTGGAGGAATAAATGAATAAAACACAACTTCGAGAGGAATTATTTAAAAAAGTCTTTATGAAAGATTTTGCTGATATGCGTAATTTAGATACTGATGAGCAAAAACTTGATTTTCAAGAGAAAGAACTAGAATTATCTAATGAAGAGCAAAACGAGATAGAAGAAAATTATAACAAGATATTTTCCATTAAAAAAGAAATTGATAACATAATTGAAAGTGCTTTAAAGGGGTATAAACTTGCTCAATTAAATGAGGTTGACCGTGCAATTTTGATTGTTGCCGTTTTTGAACTTATAGGCAAACAAACCCCACAAAAAGTTGTTATAAATGAGGCTGTTAAACTTGCGAAAAAATATGGGGATGTGAAAAGTTATAAGTTTGTGAATGGAGTTTTATCAGGAGTATTAAACAAATTAGATGAATGAAAATATTATTAGTGTAAGTCAGGTATCTAATTATATAAAACAAATTTTTGCAAGTGAAGAACTGCTTCACAATATTTTGATATATGGTGAGATTTCTGACTTTAAAATAAGCAAAGGTAACCTTTATTTTAGCTTAAAAGACAGTGAAGCTCTTTTGAATTGTGTTGGTTTTGGAGAATGTAATTTTGACTATTTACCAAAAGAGGGAGACATGGTTATTGTGCGGGGCTCTCCAAATTACTATGTAAAAGGTGGCAGGTTTTCCTTTGTTGTGAGTGATATTCAAGCATATGGAATAGGCGCTTTATATCAAAAATTTTTAGAGTTAAAAAACAAACTAGAAAAAGAAGGGCTTTTTGATAAGGATAAGAAAAAGCCTTTGCCAAAGGTTATCAAAAAAATTGGTGTGGTAACTTCCGAAACGGGTGCGGTGTTGCAAGACATTAAAGATGTGTCTTGGAGAAGAAATCCCATGCTTAATATTTTGCTTTATCCAGCGCAAGTTCAAGGAGTGGGTGCGGTTGAAAGTATTGTAAAAGGAATTAATGCGCTAAACAATACTGATGTTGATGTGATTGTTGTTGCTCGTGGTGGTGGTTCTTTGGAAGATTTAAGTTGTTTTAATGATGAACTTGTGGCTCGTGCAATATATAATTCTGTTAAGCCCGTTGTGAGTGCGGTTGGTCATGAAACTGATTTTACTATTGCTGATTTTGTTGCCGATATGCGTGCTCCAACACCGTCTGCTGCCGCTGAAATTCTTTCTGTCGACACAGCGCAAGTGGTTGCGAGAATGAGGGTAGCATTAAGTAAAATCACAGCACTAACTTTTAATAAAATGAGAGATAGCAATGAATACTTGCAAGATTTGTGCGAAAATTTACAGGATGCATTTGAAGATTGTTTAAAAGATAAAAAAATTCCACTTCGAGAAAAATTGATAAAACTAAATTCTTCAATTTTGAACTACTCTAAGGATAAATATCAAAAAATTGAACTATTGAAAAATAAAATTCAATCAAGAAATCCTGAAGAAGTTTTAAAAATGGGTTATGCTGTGGTTGAAAGTGGAAATGCAAGAATTTTGTCCTTGCAAGATGTAAATATTGATGATGCTGTGAGAATCATTTTAAAAGATGGTGCGTTTAAAGCAAAAATTGAAAGTAAGGAGAAGTTAAAATGACTTTTGAAGAAAAGGTTGAAAAACTTGAAAAAATACTGGAAAAAATAGAGTCTGGTAAAACATCTTTAGAAGAAGCAAACAAGCTTTTTGAAGAGGGTGTTGAGCTTGCCAAAGAGTGTTTTTCCATGCTTGAAGAAAGCAAAGGGAAGATAACGGTTTTAAAAGCTGAACTTGACAAACTAATTGAACAACCGCTTGAATAAATTTTGTTTTTAATCATTTTTTAAGTAGTTAAACCATATAATAAACCATGGATGAAGACAAGGTTGAAATTGAAAGTTTAAAACATAAAAAAGATAAACAAAGCAAGAAAAACTCTTTAAGTTCAAAACTTTGGTATTTTGAGATTTTTGCTGTTTCTTTGTCTTTGTGTTTTATTTTTGCAATAATGTCACAACTAATCCTTATGCGTTCAAATTTGGTTTTGGCTCTTTTTGTTATTTTAGTTTTGATTATAATAAGTGTTATTTTTGACATAATTGGTGTAGCGGTTGCAGCAAGTCATATAAAGCCTTTTTTGGAACTAAAAAGCAAGGGATACAAGCGAGGTGTTGACCAAGCAATTAAACTTGTTAAAAATGCAGACAGAGTTTCATCAGTTTGCACCGATGTGATAGGTGATATATGCTCAATTCTAAGTGGTGCAGGTGGTGTTGCGGTATCAATCTTCATTATTGCTGAATTTGAAAGTTTTAACAGTGCAATATTGTCCACTCTTATAAGTTCACTTATTGCTGCTCTTACTGTTTTAGGCAAAGCGCTTGGGAAAACTTATGCATTAAATTGTTCCACAAAAGTGCTTTTGGGAGTGGGTAAATTTATGAGTATTTTTTCAAGAAAAAGAGGAAAAAATTAACAAATTTTTGCATAATTATAAATTTTAGTCCAGAAAAGCCCGATTTTTCGGGTTTTTATTATGCATAAAAATTTTGAATAAATATACAAAAAACTATTGCATAATTATAAATCTTAATGTATAATTAACATAAGTAAAATGTATAAATTTAATTTTATGCAAAAGGAGCGTTATATGGCAAGGTCATCAAGGCAATCAAAAATTATAGAAATCATTTCTAATAATGAGATTGAAACGCAAGAAGAACTTGTGGCTTCCTTGTGTTCTGCGGGCTATGATGTAACGCAAGCAACTGTGTCTCGTGATATAAAAGAGTTGGGGCTTATTAAAATTGTTGGGGAAAAGAAAAAATACCGCTATGCTTTTGTTGGTAATGATGACAAGGTTGGTTCAAACAAAGTTGCAAATCTTTTTAAAGAGGCTGTTCTTTGGGTTAAACATACGGGAAATCTTGTTATAATAAAAACTTTGCGTGGGACAGCGTCTGCTGTGGGTAATTTTGTTGACCGCTTGGCAATAGAACATTCGCTTGGATGTGTATATGGCGACGACACTGTTATGATGATAATTGACAACATTGATTATGTTGCAAAAATCAGTTCAAGGCTTTCGGAAATATTGGCTAACTAAATCAAATTTGTATAGATTGAATTCTTTAAATTAAGTCTTTAAAGCAAGGAAGAAGGAACAAATATCATTTTGTTCCTTTTTGTTTTGTTGACGAGTGAAAATTAATAAGAAAAATTAATGAAAATCGCTTGCTAATTTTGTTCATTTGTTCTATAATAAAATTAGAACAAATGTTTGAGGTGGTTTCTATGTTAAAAAAACTGTGTGTGCAAAATTTTGCTTTGATTGAAAATCAAACAATAGATTTTGATGATGCTTTGGTGGTTTTAAGTGGTGAGACAGGTGCTGGTAAATCAATTTTTATCAGTGCAATAACTTTTATGCTTGGCAACCGTGCTGACAAAAGTTTTATTCGTCATGGTGAAAATTTTGCAAGAGTTGAGGGTGTTTTTGAAATAGAAAAAAATAATCCCGCAAAAACTGAATGTTTCAACCTTGGCATTGATGTTGAGGATGAAATTATTATTTCTCGTAAACTTTCTTTAGATGGAAAAGGCGAGATAAGGGTTAATGGTGTTTTAACAACTTTAAACAATCTAAACAAAATAACAAAGTCCTTGGTTGATATCTATGGCCAGCATCAACATCAACAACTTCTTGATATATCCACGCATATAAATTTTATTGATAATTATAAAAAAGACAAAGAAAGCCTGGCTAATCTGGAAAAAGTTGTTTGTGAAATTGGTGATATAAACAAGCAACTTGCTGAATTTGGCGAAGATGAAGGTGCATGGCAAAGGGAAAAAGACAGGCTGGAATTTGAACTTGCGGAACTTAATGAAGCAAACTTGCAACTTTGTGAGGATGAAGAACTAGAAAAACAATTTAAAAAAATGCAAAATGCTCAAAGCATTGTTCAATCGCTTGCTGGTGCTGCTGAATGCTTGTCTAACGAAAATGCTTCGGTATCATGTGCTCTTTATAATGCCGGCAAAATGCTTTTGGGAAGCGTAGATTTTGGTAAAGATATAGAGAGTTTGCAATCAAGAATTGAAAGCGCAAGAATTGAAGTTGATGATATAGTTGAAAGTTTAAAAGATATATGTCAAACTTTTGAATTCAGTGAAATGGAATTTGAGCAAATTGAACAACGCCTAAGCAAACTTAAAAATATAAAAAGAAAATATGGCGGAAGTATTGAATCTGCTCTTGAATATAAAAATAATGCCGAACAAAAGTTGGAATTTTTAACTAACAGCGCAGAAAAAATAGAGCAACTAAAAGCACAAAAACAGGCTTTAATGGAAATTGGCAATCAGTTAAGCGAAAAAATAAGCACAAAACGCAAAGAGGTAGCAAATGAAATTGCTCAAAAATTAAAGGAAGAACTGGAAAGTTTGGGTATGAAAAACACTCAACTTGTTGTAGATTTCAAAAGGGCTTCCACTTTTACACCAAGAGGGTTTGATGAAGTTGAATTTTTGTTCTCAGCCAACATGGGTGAACCACCAAAATCACTTGCAAAAATCATTTCTGGTGGCGAAATGTCTCGCTTTATGCTTGCGTTTAAGACCATTCTTGGTGAGTCAACAAATGTTGAAACATTGATTTTTGATGAAATAGACAGTGGAATAGGTGGCGAAGTAGGTCTTGCTGTTGCTTGTAAAATGGCTAATTTGGCAAAAAGTTATCAAGTAATAGTAATAACACACCTTGCAACAATTGGTGCAATGGCTGACCAACATTTCTTTATTCAAAAAAGCTTTAATAACGAAAGAACCACAACACAAATCACTTCTTTATCAAAAGAACAGCAAATTCAAGAAATTGCCCGTCTTGCTGGTGGGTATAGTGGAGTTTTTGCAAATGAATACGCAAAGCAATTAAAAATGCGTGCAAACCAAATTAAAAACTGAGTTTTTACATAAATTACCTGCATATTTTTTAAAAAAGATATAAAACTATACTTAGGAGTATGGTTTTTATGCAGTTAGATAAAATTCGAAGAATACTAATGCTATTTTTACTTGTTGTGCTTTTTTACG
>CASEYA010000055.1 GCA_949291975.1 uncultured Christensenella sp. | reverse complement strand
ATAAATGGATTTTGATTGACCCTACTTTTAGAAAAATAATAAATGATTATGATACAAATAAAATCGTTCTTAACTATGAAATTGGTGGAGACCATGTTTTTATTTCATATTTTCGTGGTTTAGATATTAAAAAAAAGCAAACAACACAGGATTATAACTCACAAATGGAAAAAGCTATTAAAAAAATTGCAAACAAAAATTTGCAACCTTGTATGCGTTAACCTTTTTGAAAAATAGAATCTATTGCAAACCTTTTATCATATCAATTATTTTTTGCTTGTTTTCATATGATAAGTTGTTATATAAGTCTAAAATGTTTTTATCATCTTTGTTAAACCCTTCGCCAAGATAGAAAAAATCTTGAAGTGTTATATGAGTTGCATCACAAAAATCAATAAGCGTTTTTACTTTCAGCTCTACGCTTTTGTTTTCAATTGTTTTCATAAATTGCTCATTATAACCAAGTATTGCACTAAGTTCTCTTAAAGAAAGGTTTGCCCTTGTTCTAAAAAAAGACACTCTGTCTATGATATCATCATATGTTAACTTTTTCATTTTTCCACCACTTTTTATTTTTTGATTATCATAAAATATCTTTATAATTTCAGTATATCAAACAGTTTTAAAAAAGGCAAACAACTGTTAAGAAATATTGTGATTTGCAAAAAATTTTAGCAAAAAACTGAAAAAACAGTGAAAAATGCCTGCAAAAAATTAAATTTTATAAAATATCGCTTATATTAGCCAATTATTTTTAAGTTACTAAAACAAAAATATCAGTAAAATTTTACCACTATTATAATTATAATCTTAAAAGTTTATGAAAGCCAAAACGCTTTTTAGGTATATTCTAAATTTATCTTTAATTTTTATATGATGTTATGCCAATCAAAGCTTATTGTGTTTTGATAGGTTTCAACAACATGAAGCAAAAGCCCACACTCCACAGAAGCAAGTTCAAAATCTTTGTTATCTAGATGTTGTGAGATAAGTTCAATTTGTCTGCCAATTTGCTCTATTTCACGATAATCAACAAAAAGGCTTAAAACCATTTCGACATTTGCCCAATAATCTTTTAGATTGTTTGTTCTTTGTTCACTTTTTTCAAGGTCTTCTTGTTCAATATCTGTTTTTAAACTGGTAACTTCGCTTTTAACATTATTAAGTGAAGTATCTGTGTAAATTTGTTGAGCAATTACACCAGCAATTAACGCAACAAGCAAAACAAGAATAACAATAAATCTTCTTACCATTTTTGCCCTCCGTTATAGTCTGTTTGAATTTGACTGCCTTCCTTGTTGAATGGCTGAACATAGACTTTTCCGTTGGTATCCAAGGTTAAAATTAGAATATCTTTTTCACTTTTTACTTCAACTTTATCATAGATTTTTTGCAAAAACTCTTTGTCTATTTGTGCAAGTTTAAAGTTTTCATTTATAATTTTGCCAACAGCCACAATATTCAGTGGAAGGCTTACGGGTGGAAGTTTTATTTTCATATCTTGATTGCAAACAGGTGCATTCTCACTTTTTGGAATAACACTGATTGTTCCGTTTGTTTCCACAATGGCATACTGCACATCTTCAACTCTATAATAACCACAACTTCTAAGTCCTTGCATAAGGTCATCAAAGTTCATATTAAGTTCTTTTAATGCATTATATTCAATTCCCTTTGGAGACACAATAACAACAGGTTTGCCATTGATGATTTTTCGCATGTGAAGACTTTTCCGTGAAATAACAGAAACAATATATTGCAAAATTACCAGCGCAGTAAGTGGAATCAAACTGTAAAGCATGGGCATACTTGTTTGAGTCATTGGAAGAGTTACAATATCAGCAATAATCAAAGTTATAACCAATTCAAATGGTTGCATCTCACCCAATTGTCTTTTACCCATAAGGCGCATAAAAAGCAATATGGTTACATAAACAATTAAAACTCTAATTAAAATTATCAGCATATTTTTACTTTGCGAAAAAATGCTTTTTTTATGCTTTTTTCATTTCAATTTTTTAAACATTTCATAGAGTTTTGCAAAATTTTAGCCTAAAAACACAAAATTTTTTATGTTTTTTATGTTAAATTTTACATTTATGCTTTTTTTGTTGAAATTTTATTTCTTTTAAACTTAGAAACAAGAAAAGCAAAATCACAAACCTTAAAGCAAACGCAAAGCAAAATAAAGGAAGAAATTGCAACACCAGATGCAAGAACAAGAGCAATTATGCTTGGGAAAATATACAAGCAAAGATTATAGACAAAATGTGTAAGCATTGCACAAAGACAAGCAAACATCAAGCAAAGCAAAAGTGGTTTTGTTAGCCCAAGTTTTATTTTTGTGTGTTTTTTAATCATCAAAATATTCAAGAAAGTTGTAAGTGCCATGCAAAGTCCAAAACCAATGATAAGAGCATAGACATTAAGTGATGCTGTGAGACAAACGACACAAAGAATTAACGCCACCCCACCAAGAACATTGTTTATAAAAGATTTAACTTCCAAATTAAAAGCATTAAGTATGCTGGAAGTAATGTTGGAAAGTCCCAGTGGAATCATAATCCACGCAGCACCCACCAAGAACTCTCCACTGAGTGTGCTATCAAAAAGAAGTTCACAAATTGGAACACCCACACCCATATAAAGTGGAATAACCATTGCACTGATAATTACCGCAAACAAAAGCCCCGAACGAACACGCTCTTCTGCCAAACTTTTTTTGTTGCAGGCAAGTGCTGTTGAAAGTTCTGGAATAAGGGTAAACGAGAGCGAGCCAACCAAAGTTGAAGGCAAGAACAAAAGCGGAAATGTCATTCCCATTGCAACCCCAAACAGAGAAAGAGCAACTTCGTTTGAAGTTCCACTTGCAACGAGCATAAGCGGGAATAAAACAGCAATCAGCGGTTGAATCAAACTGCTTGCTGCTCTAACCCCTGTTACTGGTGCAGAACTTTTCAGCAATTCTTTATAATATCCTCTTGCTTTCGTTAGGCGCCCACCCTTTTTGAAAAACACAATTCCAGCCAGAATTGCCGAACAAACACAAGCAAGCATCATAGAAAGCCCAGCAACAACAGCACCATCAATCGAAGTGAACAAAAACTCAACCATAACAACAAAAAGCAAAATTCGAATTACTTGCTCGGCAAGTTCTGTCCACCCCACTGAGAAATAGTCTTGTCTTCCCCAAAGTGCTCCACGAAATGCCGAGTAAAACGCACTTGCCACAACCGCAGGAAGCATTATCAGCAATATCTCCATACATCGAAAATCTGTGAACATTTTACCCAATAGATTTTGCAAAGAGAAAAACACCAAGCAAATTATCAAACTTGCAACAACCCCAATCACAAGAGCGCTTGTTGCAACTGCATTTTCTGCTTTTCGGTTGTTAAAGGCAACATATTTGGCAGTTTGCTTTGAGACAGCAAGAGGCAGTCCACTTGAAACCAAAATGACCAAAACCATAAAAACACTCATGGCAATTTGATATACACCCAAAAGTTCAGCACCCAACTCACGAGAAAGATAGATTTTAAAAACAAAACCCAAAAATCTGGTGATAATTGAAAACACCGCAACCAGCACCACCGCTTTGAACAAAGATTTTGCCATTTTTCACCCCTTTTTTGTTAAGATACGATGAAAAATGTAAATTTATAACAATTTTCTTTTCTGAAAACCGGTTTTAACATTCAAAACATAAATTTTATTTACATTTGATTTTTATTTTGCAAGTTTTTAATTTTGATGGCATAAATTATTTATAAATTATAACAGCAATAAAAAGTCGAGTTTAAAAATAAATAAAAATATTTATAAGGAGAGAAATTGAATGCTTACCGTATTAGGCAAAAACAAACGCTTTTCTTCCTCTGTTTTACATCAAGTGGAAGAGGGAGAAAGTTTGAAAGACATTGCAAAGAAATATAACATTTCTGTTGAGTTTTTAAAACACAACAAAAATAATGAGCTTTATGCAGGCAATGCAATTTTGATTGAAGGCATAGACAAAAAACATCACATTGTTCAACCAGCAGAAACAATTGATGCAATTGCAAAAAAATATAACATTTCAGCGCAAGAAATTATTGAGAAGAATAACACAACCAAACTTTTTGTTGGGCAACTTTTAGAACTTTAAAAACACATTTTAAAAGATTAAAGTTCTCTGGTATAAAAAACATAAAAATTTATTTATAGGAAAAAATAATATTATAGTTTTACAAAAAATAAAACAATAATTTTTAACTTTTTTTAAAGAAATATTAAGTGATAAAAAGAATATTAAATAATTTTAATGATATTAATAGCAAAAGATTGTTTAAGTATGCAGGGGCTTGCACGCTTTTGCGTGCCAATGTGCATTTTTCCAAAATGCACATGCGAACTTCCGTTCGCAAAGCCCCTGCCCCAAAAAAATAACACCCAAAAAGAATTATCAATATAAAAAGGCATGAAATTTTTTAATATCTCATGCCTTTTAAAAACTTTATTGTATTAAAGAAAATTCCTTTTATATTTCCCAACATATTTTCGTTGGTGCGCTCCGCACAGGAGTTATTGTTCGCCTTAATTTCTTGAACAAATTTTGATTAAAAATCTAACTCTGTTCTTCTTCAAAACATTTCAGTGTTGGTGCGCTCCGGTGTGTTCCACACTCGATATATGTT
>CASEYA010000054.1 GCA_949291975.1 uncultured Christensenella sp. | reverse complement strand
AGCAGGGTTTTTAGAAAAATTTATCTATTTTTTAATTATTCTGGCAACACAAAGTTGAATTTGTTTTAGTTTAGCATTTTATGTTCTCTTTTTCTTGTGATACATCTTTTTGTGATGTGATTTATATAAAAATTATTATTTTATGACATTATGGTTGCTTTAAATTACTGAAAAAGTCATTTTTAGACAAAAATTTTGCATTTTTACAAAAACAAATTGCACAGCATTTTTAATTTGTAGAAAGTCGGGCAGATATACTTTTGTTTTTATGGCAAAACAGAAAATTTTTGATAAAATTTGACTTTTCTTTTTTTAAGTGTTGTAATTGCTTGCTTTTTTAGATTATTTTAGATATATTATAAAGTATAAAAAGAAATTTTTATCCAAAAATAAGTTTGGAGGAATCAATGAGTAAAAATAAGAATAAACAAGAGCAGAATGCTCAGAACTTGGCATATGTTCCACCTGAGTATCAAAATCAAGAGTTTTATGCGCAAAATAATTTTAACTATCAAAATCAGCCAAATCAAAATGGTGGTGCACCTTTGCCAAACCAGCCATATTACCAGCCAAACCCTGCATTTTATCAGGCACCACCTGCTGAGTTAAGCCCACAAACAGACAGAAAAGGCAGAGTTATAAAATATAAAAAGCGTGGAGGAGTTTTTCCATTTTTTATGGGGCTTCTGACCTCGCTGTTTGTTTTGATTTTTGGTTTTGGTGTGGCTTTATCTTATGTTTATTATTGTGTTAAAGTTGATGATGTAACTGGTATGTTTGGTCTTGACACCAGTTTTCTGCCTGTGGAGACCAACGACAAAACCGTTCAGGAAGTTGTTGCTGCTTTGATTGAATATAAAGACGGATATACCGAAATGACAGTCAGTGATGCCAAAACAAAACTTGGCTTTGACCTTGAAGAATTTATTGAGAAAAACATTGGCCTGACAATTGACGGAATTTATGACATTCAAATTTCTGTTAGTGGACTGAACAACGACAAACCGCAAGCGGTGGGAAATTTCCGTTTGCAAGATATTGCCAACCATATGCAAGATTTTATTGACGGAATTTTGCCAGAAATTTATAAAAAAGTTACAATTGGCTCAATTTTAGACCTTGCAAGTGTTGATTTATCAGCTTATGACTATCCACTTTTTAATGACGCAATCTTTGATGTTACCCCAAACCCAACTTTTACATATGACGGAACAACCTATCAAATTGACTTTTCAACAAACGAGGTTTTAGATATAAATGGCTATTCTTTGCTTACACCAGTTTTGATTGAAAACAACAGTTTTAAACTGAAAGACAAAACTTTTACTATAAACGAAAACAAGACCACCCTTGCATACAGCGGTGGCACAATTGTTATTTCATATAAAGAAACAATGTGCTCATTAAAAAATTTGACCATTGACCAAGCCTTGAACACTGTTTTGCCAAACTATATCAGTGGAGATAAACTTACAATTGGCTTTGCGCAAACCGCACTGGGACTTAACATCATTCCAGACAGCATTGAAGAAGATGCAAACTATGAAGAAAAATTTGGTGCACTTTTAAACACCAGCATAAGAGACCTTGACACGCAAGAACTTTTTGACAATGTTACCGTTCAATCAGTTTTAGAACTTGTTGGCATTGATGCAATTCCTTTTGATGACGCACGCTATGACGCTCTTTTAGATGCTTTTGTTGGAAAAATTACCTTTGAGCAACTTTCAAAAGACATGCAAATTGGAGCAATTTTAGACCTTTTGGAACTTGACCTTTCTTCCTTCCCTATTCTTACAACAGAAGAATTTAGAGCACAAACAATTCAAAATGCACCAGATTATCTGTTGGGCAAAACGCTTGGCGAAATTATAACCATTCCAGAACAAATATATTATTATGACACTTTTACCCTTGGCGAAAAAGAATATTATGTTATTGACAACACCATTCAAACAAAAGCCAGCATGGTTGTTGACCTGAACACTTTTACAGTTGACGGCAATAAATATGTTATTAGCACAAACAACAGCATTTCTCAGGAAAAATATATTAGCATAAGCGAGAACAAATTTGTTATTGATGAAGTAACCTATCAAATTTCACAAAACGAAATTTTAGATGCAAATGGCGAGTCGTTATCTCCGCAAGTGCTGATTTCAGAAAATCAATTCACGCTTGATGATGTTATATATGAAATAGACACCATGAATTCATGCCTTGTTTATTATGAAGAAGTTTGCAAGGTTGTTGGCAATAAATTCACTTTAAACGAAGTTGAATATAGCATCATTTATGATGAAGCAACAAATTCACAGATTACATCGCTTGAATATCTTACAAAAGTTTGTGATATAGATATAAACAACAGTTTTACAATTTCTGGAAACAGTTATGTTATTGACAAAGAAAATTCACAAATTTTACAAAACAACATAAAAGTTGCAGACCTTTTTGCTCAAAGTTCGACTGTGGACATTCTGCTTTATTCCATTCAAGACTTAACACTTCAGCAAATTTTTGACGGAGCGGTTGACGGCATTTCTGAGGGACTGAAAGACCTTCAACTTGGCGATATAATTGAACTTCCTGCATTTTTATCTAGCCTTAGTGAGTTAAGTGTTGGAGAAATTTTGGAAGACCCAAACAGCATAATGAACTCGATTAACACAATAAAACTTGGTGAGCTTGCGGGAATCAGCGAAAATGATAAGTTGCTTGGTGACCTTGCAAACTTAACACTTGAACAAATCATTAGCGACAGCACAATTGTGCTTGATACCATTAAGGGTGTTACCCTTGCCGACCTTGGCATAGACAGCACAAACACCTTGCTGGGCGGACTGGCAAGTCTTAGCATTGGAGAAATTATGGATAACCCAGACAGCATTATGGAACGAATTGGCAACAAAACCCTTGCTGATTTCTGTGGGGATACCACAAGTGGCTTTATGCAAATTCTTGGCGACCTTACCATTGATGACCTGATGAACAACAACAATGCGATAACAGAAAAACTGGAGACAAGCGAAGTTAGCCTTGCAGTTCTTCTTGGCCAAACAATTGCCGAAGATGCATCAAGTCTTACAAAAGCATTTTTAAGCATTCAAGTAAAAGATTTGTTTGGCGACAATTTTGAGACCACCCTATCAAACTCGCTGGATAGCATAGACATCACGGACTTTATTAGCACAGATAATTTCTTTATTAACAAACTTGTTTCAAAGGCTGATGAAAACACACCTGCAACCATTGGCAACATGGCAACCCTTTTAAACAAGATGACAATTGGAGATTTTGTATCTTCGAATGGAATTATCAACCTGCTTAGTTACCAAGACCCTGAAACAAGCACTTTATATGAAGGAGCAAACATTCCGCTTAAACATTTTGGCGATGCACTGGCAAATTTTGATATTACAAGCATAACCATTGGCAAATTGATTGAAAACAAGATAATCAAAACGGAAAACACAAGTTATGATGATTT
>CASEYA010000053.1 GCA_949291975.1 uncultured Christensenella sp. | reverse complement strand
CCCTTGCAAAAACAATTTCAAAATGCCAAGATAGTTTTAGAGTTAGCAAAGAAGACAAAGATTTTTTAAAAACCTTAAAGACAAAATAAAAAACAACGCTATTTTAACTAACAAAACACAAAAAATTTAAAAATTTATAGACCAAGGTTAAAACATTTAAAATCAACAAAAAGAAAAAGGAGTTATCTATTTTAACCCTACGAGTTATTTTAGTTAAACTCCTTTTTTATTTAGTTTTACAAACAACAGACTAAGGACTGTTTTATAAAACAAAATTTATTTTATAATTTTAACAACAAACTTAAAAATTTGTTATTTTTTTATAAGTATCAAGTTATTATCTTAAATATTTTAACATATCAGGCAAAAGTTCATCACGAACTTTGTTTGCATCATGTATGAATTTTTGAAAATTACTATCAGCACTCACAGGGTCTTCACGAGACATTTGTTCAAGTGTTATGTTCATTTTTTGAACATAAAGTCCCGCAAAGGTTTCAGCAACAAAAAATGCTGCTTCGCCGTCAGGCACATCATAACGCTCCATCATGTTTTCAATATCTACATCAGAATTTTCAACATACTCAAACACAGGATTTATAAACATCCTAAGCCTGTCAACAGTAAGTTTGCTTCCGTTAGCAATTGCAAGCATACCCCACTTGTGCGCCAATGTCATATTAACAGGAAGGACACCTTCCATTCCCTTTTTATAGGAATAACAAAGAAAATCCATTGCAGTCACATTGCCTGTTACTGCCATATCAAAAACAGCAAGCAAATTGGAAAAATATCGTTCCTCAAAGGTGTCAAGGTCCATGTTTTCGGCATCTTCCCTAAGTCTAACAAACACATCTTTTATAGAGTTAAAAAGTGTTGTTTGCTGGTCGAGAGAAATATTTGCATAGTCTTCAATTTGCATATTTGGCATATCATTCACTTCACTATATGCCAAAGACTTCTTTTTTAAAATAGGTTTTGTTATGTTGACTTTTTCCTTCTTTTTTGCTGATGACAATTTTCCCATTGGTGTCATTTCATTAATTAAACTTTCTTGTTTTTTTGTTGCCATGATAAACTCCTAGTTCTTATTAAATTGAAGTTATTTTATTATTTATAGATATAAATTTGTGATGTAACTGTTACTGAATGTTGATAAACAACAGATGAGTTTGTTGAAATTTGATATATAATTGAAAAATTCGCATTTCTTTGAAGCACAATTCTGTCTGATGCAATGTTTGAATTATCAACTGAATAGTTATAACCTTCTGCAATTTTTAAATATCCATATTGACTATCAACCACAAAATATTCTGGAACTATTGCAGTTAATTTGCCATTGTTTACAAGATTTATTCCATTATCAACCGATGTGTCTCCATTATAATGCACTTGCCAAACATAAGTATCTGAATTTGGCCTGTGAAGCACAAGAAAACCGTTACTTGTTGCGTTAGGATGATTTTCGGTATATGTTAAAGGAGGAATGCTTGAATTTACCTGCCTAAATGAAGCATAATTTTCATTGTTTATCACTAAGTTATAATAATCATATCTTATGCTATATTCATTGTTTTCCAAATAGATTGATGATGAGTAAACTATGATAATATTGTTGCTTATGTTTTGCCACCCTTCAAACAATTGCATGCTAAGTCCATTTTCCTTGCTTGAAATTCTAATTGATGAACTTTCACTATATTTAGACCAGTCAAACTCTTCACTTTGTTTAAGTAAGTCTAGTTGCTCATCGGTTAACTCATAAACCTTATAGTTATAAACTGGGGTATTATATGGATATGGGTCATTGCCTTCTTCTTCACCTGCCAAATTATATTCATAAGTCAAGGTGTTTGGAAGATTAAACGCAGTTCCCGTGCCACTTGTTTGAGTGCTGTCGCTTGCAAAATACCAATTTATGTTATATCCTCTAATTTCACTGAAAGCATAGATTGTTTGAACACCATCAACATCTTGAACAACATCCAGTTCTCCCCAATCTACCTTTAAACTTTCAATAATAACCTTTATGGCATCAAAATATAGTTCTGCAAGTCTTGCATCACCATTTGCAATTTGCAGGGTAAAAGGTGTTACCGAACCCGTTGAAAGCGCCACTTGAGCCACAGCATCTAAAATTAAATCATCTGCGGTTATTTCGTTAACAACAACTTCTTCACCACCAGTTTCTTCACCACCAGTTTCTT
>CASEYA010000052.1 GCA_949291975.1 uncultured Christensenella sp. | reverse complement strand
GTGGAGGGGTGGGTGGTGTCGCTAAGTTCTCAAGTTCAAAGGGATGTTGCACAGCAAAAAATTTTGCAATATTTAAAGCCAGAGTGGATTGTTGATGTTGTTATGCTTTCAGGCAGAAAGGATGTGCCAGAAAATGGAGTTATTGACTATATTGTTATCAAAAATGTTTTTGGCAGTTACAGCCGAATTGGCTTTAAAAGTTGTGACCAAGGAAGAGAAAAATTTCAAGGAACAAGTCTTGATTTTGTTTGGTTTGACGAAGAACCCCCGTATGATATTTATCTCGAATGCAGAATGAGGGTTCTAGACCGCAAAGGTCAAATTTTTGCAACCATGACTCCGCTGAAAGGACTTTCATGGGTGTATAACACAATTTATCTTAATCCTGCCAACGATAAAGAGATTTGGACAATTCAAATGGAGTGGGCAGACAACCCGTATTTAGATGAAGAAGAGATTGAATTTATGTCCAGTATTTTATCAAAAGATGAGCTAGAAAGCAGAAGATATGGAAAGTTCTTGTCCAATGGTGGAATGGTTTACAGCGAATTTGACCCTCTTGTTCATGTAATTGAGCCTTTTGATGTGCCGAAAGACTGGTTTGATACAATATCCATTGACCCAGGGCTTCACAATCCTTTATCTGCTCATTGGTATGCTGTGGATTATGATGGAAATATCTATGTCATTGCTGAACATTATTTTTCAAATAAGACTGTGGAATGGCATGCAGATAAAATAAGAGAAAAATGCATCAAACTTGGTTGGAAGCAAAGAAATGGTTTTATTGATGCGCTAATTGATTCTGCTGCAAATCAAAAAACTCTTGCAAGTGAAAAAAGTGTTGCTGAACTTTTCTATGATAATAAAATCAATGTGAATACCAAAGTTAATAAAGATTTATTTGCTGGAATTTCACGGGTAAAAAGTTATCTTAAAAACATCAAAGGAGAAGCAAGGTTAAAAATCTTTTCAACCTGCACAAATTTAATTCGTGAGATAAAAGGATATTTTTGGGGTAATGCAGACACACCAATCAAAAAAGATGACCACGCACTTGATGAACTTAGATATTACATAATGACCAAACCTGAGCCGACCAAACAATTTGACACTAAAAGCGAAATAACATTGCATAAAGATAGACTGATACAAAAGGCAAGGGGTAAAAGAAAATTATGAATGAAGATAAAGATAAGTTGGCATCTGCGCTGATGAAAAAAGCAACAGGTTATGATTTTGATGAAGTAACAGAAGAGTTTTGTTTTGATGATGAAACTGGCGAAATGAAAAGATGTAAACAAAAGGTAAACAAAAAACATTCACCGCCAGATGTGTCTGCCGTTCGTGCATATTTTGAACTTTTCAAAGAAGATATCAAATCAAAATATGACAACATGACAGAAAAAGAACTTTTACAGGAAAAACAAAGACTTTTAAAAGAACTTAAAAATTCATAACTTGCAAAAATTATGCGCAAAAAAACGCAAAAAACATTAAAAAAACATTAAAAAAACAGTTATTTTTAAGAAAAAGGGGTTAATATGGAACAAAAATTAACAAAAAAACAACAAAAGGAAATAGTATCTGCCGTTTGGAAAGATTTTAAAAGAAGACAAGAAGAGCGCAAGCCTTTTGAAACACAATGGCAACTTAACATCAATTTTTTAATAGGAAATCAATTTTGCGACATAAATTCAAACAATATTTTAAGAGAAATTGATAAACAGTTTTATTGGGAAGAGCGTGCTGTTTATAATCACATTGCTCCACTTATAGAAACAAGGGTTGCAAAACTTGCTAATGTAAGACCTTCTATGACTGTTCTTCCAGCAAGTGATGATGAGGATGATATCAGCAATGCAAAAGTATGCAAAGATATTTTAAAATCTGTGAGCAACAAACTTGATTTCAGTCGGCTTGTTTCACAAGCGACAAGGTGGAGTGAAATTTGTGGAACAGCTTTTTATAAAGTTGTTTGGAATGATAGCGCAGGCTCAATTGTTGGACTTTCTCCAATGGGTGAAAACATCTATGAAGGTGATGTTGATGTTTTGGTTTGCTCGCCCTTTGAAATCTATCCAGACAGCAACTCCTGTTCAGACCTTAACCACTGCCAAAGTTTAATTCATGCACGATGTTATGATGTCAATGTGATTGAACAACTTTGGGGAGTTAAAGTGGAAGGGCAGGACATAGACAGTTATGCTCTTTCAAGCGTTCACAACAATGCAATCACCCTTGGGGGTTTTAACAAGGTTTCAAAAACATCAAAACACAATCAAGCGGTTGTTTTGGAAAAATATGAAATGCCTTCAAAAGAATTTCCAAATGGACGGCTTATTGTTGTGGTAGAAGATAAGCTTGTGTTCAATGGAGATTTACCATATAAAAACTTAAAAGACGGAGAAAGAGGTTTTCCATTTATAAGGCAAATTTCAGTTGAACAGCCATCACTTTTCTGGGGTGGTAGTGTAATTGAAAGAACAATTCCAATTCAGCGTGCCTATAACGCAGTAAAAAACAGAAAGCATGAATTTATGAACAGGTCAACGGTTGGTGTTTTGGCTGTTGAAGATGGCTCAATTGATATTGACAATCTTGAAGAAGAGGGTATGAGTCCGGGAAAAGTTTTGGTTTATCGTCAAGGTTCAAACATGCCAACGCTTATGGGTGCAGAAAGTATTCCCGTAAGTTTTAGCGAAGAGGAGGAAAAACTTCTTAATGAATTTTTAAGTGTCAGTGGAATCAGTGACCTTTTTGGAACGAACACAGCAGAACTTACAAACCTAAGTGGAGTTGCGTTACAACTTTTAATTGAGCAAGAAAATGCAAGAATTTCTGCAAGTGGAGAAAACATAAGTTTTGCCATTAAACAAGTTGCTCAACAAATTTTAAGACTGTATAAGCAGTTTGTAACACATCAAAGAATGAGCCGAGTGGTTGGAATAAATGGAACAACAAACTTCTTCTATTGGGACAGGGGAAACATCAGTTCAGATGATATTTCTTTTGATACAGAGAATGAATATACTCAAACAGTTGCGCAAAAGCGTTCCATGATTTTGGATATTTTGAAAGAGGGGCTTTTGCATGATGAAAACGGAAAATTATCAAACAGTATGCGTCATAAAATTCTAGAGATGCTTGGCTTTGGTGTTTGGGAAGATACTCTTGATTCAAACACTCTGCAAATTCAAAATGCACGAAAGGAAAACATTGACCTTGCAACAAGGGGAAAACAGCCAGAGGTTTTGGAGGTTCATGACCATGACTTACATATAAGCACTCACACCAATTTTATGCTTGGTGGTGAGTGGGAAAATCTAAAAGAAAAGAACAAAGATATTGAAAAAATCATGCTTGAACACATAAGAAAACACAAACAGTTTAAAGCGCTAGAACAACAGGCAAACATGCTTTATGAAACACAAAATCAATAAAAATTAAGAAAATTAACACAAAAAACGCAAAAAAATCAAAAATTTTGATTAAATTTTTGCAAATTGGAGGATTTTATGAAAGAAAAAATTGAAGGGGAACAACCGCAAAATCTTAACGGCTCCCCATATGGAAAATTTGAAAATGTTGAAAGTTTAAGAAATGCTTATGAAAATCTAGAAAGGGAATTCACAAGAAAAAGTCAGCTTTTAAGTGATTTTCAAAAGCAAGCAGATTTATCTTCGCTTGAAAACAAAAAGGAAGAAGAAAAGTCATTAACACAGGTTGAAAACCTAAACACAGAAGAAAACAACATTGATAACTCTGTTCCTTTTTGGAAACGAGAAGATTGGAATCAGCAGGTTGAAAATTTCTTAAAGGACAACCCGCTTGCAAAAAGTCATGCAAAAGAACTTTCAAGAATGATTTTAGAGGATAAGGCTCTTATTCAAAACGAACGCCCCCTCTATGTTGCATGGGCAAAATGGCTTGAAGCCAACTATAAGTCGCCCGAGCAACTTCTAGAAGATGAGAACTTTTTAAAACAGGTTCAAAAAAATGATAAGGTTGTTAACGCTGTTATAAAAGATTATCTTTTAACACTTAACAACCGAGAAAGCACGCCACCAATTTTTGCCTCTTCTGATTTTGGAATATCAACGAAAGTTACAAATAAACCAAAAACTTTAGAAGAAGTAAAAGAGATGGCAAGAAAAATTTTTAATAAATAGGAGAGATGTTTATGGTAACAATGACAACTGCTCAAAATGCATTAAAAGATTTATATCTTGATGTTGTGAGCAATCAACTTAACACAAAAACAAATGTGCTTTTCAATCAAATCAAAAGTTCCACCAGTGATGTCTATGGTCGTGAAGTTCAAAAACTTGTGCCATATGGGGTAAATGGTGGAGTTGGTGCTGGTGATGAGGGTGGAATTTTGCCAACAAGCAATGGCAATCCATATCTTGTTTTTACAAGCACTCTTAAAAATTTGTTTGGAAGCATAGAAATTTCAGACAAGGCAATTCGTGCTTCAAGTGATGATGCTGGTGCCTTTGTTTCCTTGCTTACCGCAGAAATGGAAGGGTTAATTGAGGCAAGCAAATTCAATCTTGGCAGAATGCTTTATGGTGACGGAACGGGGGCACTTACAACTGTTGCTTCTGCAGATGCTTCATCGCAGACAATCACCGTTACATCAACAACAAATTTAATTGAAGGACTGATGATTGATGTATATAATGGTTCAACTTTGGTAACTGGTTTTGGTGGTGTAAGAATTAAAGGTGTTGACCGAGTAAACAATAAAATAACAATTGATAAAGAAATTGATTCCACCTTTGCAACTAGTGCAAGTTCCTATACTCTTTATGTGCAAGGAAGCAAAGACCAAGAAATCACAGGGCTTGAAGCAATTTTTAAAACAACAGGAACAATCTATGGATTAGACAGGTCGACATATCCATGGCTTAACAGTTATATAAAGACAAAAAGTTCTAGTGAAACATTTGACGAAGATTTACTTCAACAATGTCTTGACGAGGTTGAAAAACGAACAGGTAACAAAATGAATTTCATTATAACAACAAATGCGCTTAAACGCACTTTTGCATCAAAACTTAGTGCAATGACAAAACATATTGACACACAAAACTTAAATGGTGGCTTCAAAGCACTTTCATTCAATGGAATTCCGCTTTATGGTGATAAATTTGTTCCAAATGGAGTTCTTTATATGCTTAATACCAATGATTTTGTAACTCATCAACTTTGTGATTGGGAGTGGCTTACAAATGAAGATGGTTCAATTTTAAAACAAAAACAGGGATATGCTAGTTATCTTGCAACGCTTGTAAAATATGCCGAACTTGTTTGTTCAAGACCAGGGGCGCAAGGTAAAATGGCAAGTCTTTCTTAATAAAGGGGGAAATTTTATATGGTAACTTTAACATCGGCTAATTCAGCGTTAAAAACAATGTATCTTGATGTTGTGGCAAATCAACTTAATTCAAACATTCATCCATTTTTAGCAAAGGTAGAAAAAACATCGCAAGATGTTGTTGGAAAATTGGTTAAAAAACTTGTGCCTTATGGTGTGAATGGTGGAATTGGTGCTGGAACAGAGTCAGGTTCTTTGCCAAATGTGGCAGAAAACAATTACGCTCTTTTTGAGGTTGCTCTTAAAAATCTTTATGGTTCAATTGAAATAAGTGATAAAGCAATCAGGTCATCTTCAAATGAAGCTGGCGCATTTTTAAATCTTCTGTCTGCAGAAATGGAGGGGCTTGTTGAAGCAAGCAAATTTAATCTTGCTCGCATGCTCTATGGCAACGGCAACGGGCTTTTGGCAACTGGAACAGCAACAGCAAGTGGTGCCTATACCTTCACGGTTGACAGCATGAAAAATCTTATGGTTGGACAAGTTGTTGACATCTATGTTGACGGAGTATACAAGGCAACCACCAGAATTGTAAGTTGGGACTACGCAAGCAAAACAATAACTTTCAGTGATGCTTGCACAGCAGAAATGGTTGCTCAAAGTGATGATGAGCAGGAAAAGGCTGTTGTTGAACTTTATGTTCAAGGAAGCAAGGGAAAAGAAATCACAGGAATTGGTTCAATTTTTGATTCCAGTATAACAACGCTTTATGGACTTACAAAAGCAGATTATCCATTTCTAACTCCAATCACTCAAACTGTGGCAAATGCAAGTTTCAGTGAGGCAAGTTTGATGAGTGTAATTGACGCTTGCGAAGAGCAATCGGGTGGAGAGATAAACTTTATATGTGGTTCTTACGACGCAAGAAGAAGTTTTCAAAATCTTTTCAAAAACAACAGACTTAACCTTGATGTAACAAAACTTGAAGGTGGATACACAACAATAGCATTTAACGGCATACCTTTCATTGCAGAGCGTTTTATTGATGATGGAACAATTTACTTCCTTAACAGCGATAACTTTAAAATGCATCAACTTGGCGATTGGCAATGGATTGAAAATGATAAAGGTCAAATTTTAAGACAAAAAGAGGGCTATCCAATTCACACAGCAACACTTGTAAAATATGCTGAACTTGTTTGTGATAAACCAGGAGCACAAGGCAAACTTACAATAACTGCTTCATAATTTTAAAAAAATTAGCATTTTTCATTGATTTTTCATGAATTTTGCTAATTTTTTTGATAAATTTTTGCAAATTTAAAGGAATTATAAAAAATGCTAATTAAAATTTTAGAAGATACTCATGACATAACAAGGCGTTTGAAAGAGATTGATAAAGATTATTTTATTGTATATAACACAAACCGAAAATGTTATGAAATTCATAACTATTCGCAAAAAAACACTTTCTGCTTATCTGTTCCATATGGTTCACTTGATGCAAGAACAATTTCTTTAACACTTAGAACAAGGCGAGAATTTCTTGATAGAATTCTTGCTGAAATTGACAAAAACAATGAAAAGATTGAAAGTGACACAAAAAAAGAACTTTTCGATAAAACCAGTTGGAAATTAAAAGAGATGTTTGACTATGCATCAAAAAAAGAAGCAGAAAACTTTAATGATGCCTATATCACAAAATGGGCTTAAAAGGAGGAGTCTATGACAGTTAAAGAAGTGTTAACTTTGGTTTTAAAAAATTTATCCCGAGAAGATATTTTAAGCACTTCGGCTTTTAATACATCCAGTCAAACAGAGTTAAACGAAGAGCAAAAGGACACAATAGAAAATTTAATCAATTGTCTAAATGATACCATTTTTAGCATTGCATATATCTATCTGCCTTTTAAAACAACAGAAAAGATAAAAGTTACAAATGAAACTTTTGATTATAACGAACTTGATAAAATTTTAATAGATATAATAAAAATTAAAGATGAAAATGGTGTTAACATAAAATTCACAACATTTCCAACATTTTTTCGCTGTAAAAATGGAAATCACACTATAACATATACATATTCTCCACAGCAAGTAAGCACCCTTAGCGACAATCTTCCAATAGAAGAGGGGAAAATTAGCACCAGAACGCTTGCTGTTGGGACAACTTCAAAGTTCTATCTAAGAAGAGGAATGTATCAAGATGCTAATGCTTGGGATTTAAGTTTTCAAAGACTAATGCTCATTGCTCAGCGTCCAAAACATATGCCAAAAATTTCTTCAAGGGGGTGGTTTTAATGTTTTATAGCGACCTTTTACCAATTTCCGACCAAACTGTTATAACTGTTAAACTCACCGATTTTTCAAGTGGAATGAACACAAAACTTGATACAAATGTAATGCCACTTAATCTTGCTAGAAACACCTATAATTTTAATTTTTCAACAGGTGCGTTAACAACAGGCATGGGCTTTCAAGATTTAACTTTGCCAGACCCATATGGTGACATCAAAACAATGGAAGTTCCAACAAATGTAACAGACATCAAAAAATTTTGGGTCTATAAACGCTGGTCAGATGTGTCGCAAACTTTCAGTCCACTTCTTCTGTTTTACAGTGAGGCAAGTGGAGAAGAGGGCAATGATGAAATATATTGGGGAAGGGTAGAGTCACCAAACACAGAATTTACCTCTCTTATCAATATTCATTTTACATCTTGTCCTGTTGGAATTAATTTGCGAACAGATGGCTCGGATAAGTTTTTCTTTTGCCCAACAAACTCAACAGACAGTTTGACAACTTGGGATAGTTTTGCTTCTCCAGAGCAGTGGCCATCAGCACCAGTGATAACCTCTCTTGCTTATCACGCAAACAGGTTGTTTGCAACCATTGGCGGAGATAAGTCTCAAATTTGGTTCAGTTCAGATGTTGACCCAACCAACTGGATTGTTAATGCCTTTGATGGTGGATACATCGAAATGACCGATGAAAGAGGAACTCTTAACTCGGTTATCAGTTATAACAACTATCTTTATATTATCCGTGAATTTGGAATTTCACGATTAAGCGGTTCTGGTGAACAAAATGAGTTTGTGGTTAGACATTTAGCTCTGTCAAGTTCGCAAATTTTTGCAAATACCGCTGTTTTGTGTGGCGATGTTGTGGTAATGCTTTGCAGAGACGGAATATATCAGTTTGATGGTCTTGAAATGACCAAACTTACCCTTGGCTTTGAAAATTTATTCAAAGAAATGGATAACTCGTCTGCTTGTGCTGCCTTTCTTGACGGGAAGTATTATCTTGCCTGCAAAATGGACACAAAAGATTATAGATTTGAAAATAATACCACAAATATGACTAATAATTGTTTAATTGAACTAGACCTAGAAACAGGCGAATACAGCATTCTTCGAGGAGTAGACATTTGCGCTTTGACAACTATTCAATATAAAAACATCAGCAAACTGGTTGCTTGTTTTGGTAGCACCTATAAAAACAGACTTGGTGAACTTACATATAATGGAAAAGTTTTTGGAACTCCAACGCAAAAGGTTTGGGAATCACCTTATACAGACATGGGATATCCAAGCAGAAATAAAATTATAAAAAGCATAACAATGCTAAACAGATACGACAGTCAAATTGGTGTTTTTGTTGACGGGCAAACTCACATTTTTAATGTGCCAGCCTCAAACAAGGCGGTAAAAGTTCCAATAAACTTGCGAGGAAACACTTTTGCCATTGCTTTTTATAGCACGGAAAATGATGCTTATATATCTAATCCGCAAATGGAAGTAAATTTGGAGTAAAACTATGAAAGATGAACAAAAATATGGCAAGCAAGCCTATAAAATGAGTCTAGAATTTGAAGAAGGCTTTGAAAACAGCAATCAAACATTGCAGGATGTTAAAAATCAGTCTAACACAACAGCTCAAAATCTCAGTTTAGTGCAAAACAGTCTAAATACACTTGAAACCAATGTTGGTGCTTTGCAAACAGATGTAAACTCAATTGAAAGTGAGGTCAATCTAATTCAAACAGATGTTGAAACAATTCAGCAAGACATAGATGAACTTCAAACTCAGTTGTCGTCAAACTCATCAGGTGTTGCGCTTACAAAGCGTGATTATGGTTCTTTATATCTTTTTAATTCGGGACAAACATACTATGCTTACCTTGGTAAATTTTCTTGTGATAACGACTGTGTGGGAGTTTTTACAATTGATTTTGAGGTGTCTAACACAACATCTGGGCAAACAGGAAATTGTGACTTAAAGATATTTGTTAATGATGAATTAAGTTTTCACGAAGAAATAAACTTTGGCGATATTGCAGTCAAAAGGCATCATAACATATATTTCTTTGGTTCCGCAAGTCCGCAATCTGTCTATATGCAAGGTGAGTGTTTAAGTGCTGGGGTAAGTTGTGAAATAAAAAACATCAAACTTTGCCTTTTGGCGCAAAAACCACTCATAATTGATAATGCCTATGCTGAAATAGGAGAGGAAGTTCCCGCTGGTTCAAATGCCTATTCAGGAAATCTCTATGTTGCTTCTTGTGATGGCATTGGTTATCACACAAGGGTATATGCAAATGGCTCTTCAACCTCGACAAGTCTAGATGAAGATACGCCAGCGGTTTTTGGCTCAACAAACACAACAAAAATTATTGATATAAAATCATCTTGTGTGGTGGTTATAAGTTCGGGTGTTAAATTGGCATATCCATCATTTTGCAAATTGCAAGATGATGGCATTGTTGTTGCGGTTTCCGCACCAGCAGCAACAACCTATAAATTAAATTACTTGTCTTCTTATCCCAAATTTAAGTTTATGAGTCCTTTGGAATTTTACAATCAGAATGCAAGGGGTAAAAATGGAATAAATGATTTAATTTTAAATAACTTTGGCATTTTAATGGGCGGGTTTGATAAAAACAATGTGTTTTATGTAATCGGTGGAAATGTCAGTTTCGACACCACCAATTCGCCTGCGTCAGAAGTGGCAGTTACAGTCGATAATGTGTGTAATTTAAGCGGTGTGTCTAACATACATGGAAATGCTTTTAACTATGCAATAATGGTTATTTTTGAAGATAAAGACGGCAAACTGTTTTTTCAGCCATATAAAGACAATCAAACAACCTCAGCAACTGGTTATCTAACAGCAGAGGGCAGTCCTGTTCAAATTGGAGTTGGAGGCACATGCACAGGATATTACGATAACGGTGAAATCAGATTTTACTATCATCGTGATGGAAAAATATATAAAACCACACTTAATTTAACAACAAACCAAAAATCAAGTGAAGTGTTTGTTTTTAACGGTGAGTATTACAAAGAAACAAACAATGGCTTTATTATGCGCAACACAAACGGAGTTTTCTCATATGTCAAGAAATAATGGATATAAGCCCTTAAACTTTGTGCAATTTTTTATCACTCTTCAAAACAAAGAAGATTATTTTAAAAATGGAGGTGCCTATATGGCAACAACACAAAAAATAGAACAACAAAAAGTTAAAACATCTTCTGCAAATGTATCTCTTCCAAGTGAATTAACCAAAAAATTTGAGCAAATAAATAATAAATATCAAAGTGAACTTTCTACTTGGAAAAACAAACAGCAGGAACTTACATTAACCGACCAAGAAGCAAAAAATCAGGCATCGGAAAGTTTGAGTGAGTATTACGATACACAAACAAACAAAATAAATGATAAATATCAAACCAAGCAAGAAAAGTTGGATTCAAACAGAATATCAAACCAAAACAAATATTATGAGCAACTTGGGAAAGCAACCAATAGTTTTAACCAAGATATGCAAGATTTGCGCTTTGACTCAATAGATAAAGGTTGGCGTGTTTCCAGCATATATGATAATCAGTTTGATTTAATTAGCAATGAATATAATCATCAAAAAGAGGCTCTCAAAAATAAAAACAAAGCCTATCTTGATAATCTTGCGTTTCAGCAGGCTCTTTTGGAACAAGAAAAAGAAAATGCTCTTGAAGAGTTTAATCTTACATATGCAGATAAACTCACAACAGAAATTGAAAAAATAAAAAAAGAATTTGAAAAAGCAAACGCAAGTGAAAGAGAAAACGTTGAAAAACAAATAGAAGACATTTTGCTTGATGTTGGCAGGGAAAAGACAGCAGAGACGCTGAGATATCTTCAGGGTAAAACAAAAGACGAGCAAATTGCTTTTGTGAACAACAACCCAAGCCTAAAAGATGAACTTGGCAGATGGTATGATATCTTTGTTGCTTGGATTAACAAATGATTGAAAACATTCTTGAACTTGCTCTTGGCAACGGGCTTTGGGCTGTGCTGTTTGTGCTTTTGTTTTTCTATCAACTCAGCGACAGTAAAAAGCGTGAAACAAAATATATTGGTTTGATAAACCAACTTGCAACCGATGTGACCATCATAAAAAAGGTGGACAGACAACTTTCAGTTGTGTCAGGAAATGTTCTTGAAATAAAAAAAATGATTTTAAAAAGGGGAGGAAAAGTAAGTGAAGTTTGATTTAAAAGAAAGATGTAAATCATACAGTTTTTGGCTTGCAATTGCCAGTGCGCTTTTTCTGCTTATTCAAGCTATTGGCAAACCTTTGGGACTTGATATCAGTGAAGAAGTCTATATGAGCATCATAAATGCTGTTCTTGGAATTTTTGTGGTCTTTGGCATAATTTCAGACCCAACAAAAAAAGGCGAAGAAACAGAAGAGACAATTAAAGAAAGCACCAAAAACGAAAGTGAGCAGGATAATTTGCAAGAAAAATGAGAATATACACATTTTGCAGAAAGACAAGAAGGGCATAATTGCCCTTCTTTTTTTGTTGACAAACATTTTCATATGTGTTACAATTTTAAAAGCAAAGTAAAATAATTTGAATTTTTTATATGAAATGATTTGATTTTATACTCCTTTTTCTTATATAATATAAAGAAAAAGAAACGGGTTATTAACATGAACTATTTTAAATCAGTAACAGCATATTATTTCAAGAATTTTTGGTTTGTTATGTTGTTTTCACTTATTCCAGCAATCTATATAGGGTTGCTTTTGCATCCTTTTCAGTTTGTTGAATTTTTATACAACTATCCAAACGAAGAATTTAACGGCTTTGCAAGTTTTATTTCAGCAATGCTTCCGCTTGATACAATAACTTTGGTGCTTGGACTTATTGGGCTTGTTTTTGTAACAATTTTAATCAGTATGTTGCTTGGAAAAATTGAAGCACATTTCAGACTTGGCAAAAAAAGTTTGGCGTTTAAAAGTTCGGGTGTAAATAACAACTTTTCAAGCGTGCTTATATCTTCGCTGTTTTTGATGATTGCCTTTCTTGTGATAATGGTTATTTTATCTCTTCTTATAATGCTTGTAAATTTTATTTTTGCAAATAATGGAATGCTTGTTGTAAGCACTGTTTTAAATTATGTTCTGACATTTTTTGCTTTGTTACTTTTTTCAAACTGCACAACATATTTTGGCTTGGTTTGTTGTGAAATGATGCTAATGGGTTCGCCGCTTAAAACAGCACTTTCAAACGCTGGCTTAATCTTTCACAAACACGCTTTTCAAAACATTTGCACCTCATTTCTTCCGTTTTTATTCACATCTATATTAACAATACTAGGGTGTCTGCTAAATGTTGTGTGGCTCAGTAATTTCATAGGTGTGCTGATTGTTCTTCCTTTTGTCTGCATTTTTGCTTTAACATTGTTTTTTGATTATTATGGAATGGAAAGACAAGACACAAAAAAAGAAAGTAAGATAAGAAGGTGCTAAATGGTTCTAGATAACAGTTTGAAAATATCTTTAAATAAAACAGGGCTTGTTTGGCGAGTTCTTGTTTATCAAATTTTGTGCATAGTTCTGCTTTGTGGGCTTGCACTTGCTTGCTGTTTTCCACTTGTAAACTATATGATAGACAGCGGTTTTATGACCGAGGTAGAAAGTTTTATCAGCAGTAATTTGTTTAATTTCAGAATTGACCAAATTTTAATTGGACTTCAAGAACTTTTTGATGGTTTTTTATCTCTAATTTCAACTGATATTTCACAAATTTTATATTTTGTTCTGTTTATTGCAATCTTTGTGATTTTAGGTTCTATTCTTTTTGGCCTTGCTGAAATTCCGCTTTACGAATGTGTATATGGTTATATGGGAAGTTTGTCAAGGCTTAATTTCATGGGCTACTTTATAAGCAATTTTGGTCGTTCTTTAAAATTCAGACTTTGCAAACTTATAACCACAGTTCCACTTGATTTTTGTATCATTGCAATCTTTTTCTTGATGCTAAAACTTTTTACTTTGGACGGGCTTGTTGCACTTTTTGCACCATTTTTGATAATTTTAGCAATGATTGTTCTTATCACAATAAGGCAAAGTCTTTTTGCAGAGTGGGGAGCAAATGTTGTGGTTAATAACATGAAAATTTGGCAAGCATTAAAAGAGAACTTTAAAGGCTTTAAACGAACATTTAAATCAGTTTTTGCAAGCACACTTTTAACAACAGTAATTGGCTTTGCAATAAACTATGGCATAAGTGCCTTAACCTGTGGTGTGGGTCTATTGATAACTGTTCCTGCCACAATGATTTTTGTTATCATTCTTTACAGCGTTATCTATTTTGAATATAATGGACTTAGATATTATGTGGATAAAGACAAAATAATTTCGCCAAGAAAAATAGAGGAACTTGAAAGAATTAAAGATGTTAAAAATATAATTTAATTTAAAGATGTAAATTTTTATATCTTAGATGTCAAATTATTGTTTTATATAATAAAGAAAAAACTAAAAGGAGAAAAAATGGAAAATAATACAACTAATAACGAAAATGCTGAAATAATCTCCATTGCACCAAATATAAAAAAACGAGTTTTTGCAAGAAAAGAGAAACCAGCAAAAAGCAATTTTCATCAAGAGTCAAGGGGAGCAAGAAACAAACTTAGAATAATGTTTTTTGGTGGAGTGGGTGAAGTTGGAAAGAACATGACTGCACTTTGCTATAACGATGACATTCTGGTCATAGACTGTGGGGTTGCTTTTCCAGACGAAGATATGCCGGGTGTTGACCTTGTGATTCCTGACATGACATATCTTAAAAACAATGCGCACAAAATCAAGGGAATTGTGATAACTCACGCACACGAAGACCACATTGGAAGTCTTCCATATTTTCTGGACACAGTAAAAGCGCCTGTTTATGCAAGTCGTTTAACTTTGGCAATGATACAAGGAAAACTTCGTGAATTTCCAAGGGTTAAAATGACAGGCAAGGTTGTTAAACCTCATGATGTTGTAAAAATTGGATGCTTTCAAGTTGAGTTTATTCATGTTAATCACTCAATTGCAGGAGCACACGCACTTGCAATCAAAACACCAGTTGGAACTATTGTGCATTCAGGAGATTTCAAGATTGATTTCACACCACTGCTAGAAGAAACAACAGACCTTTCACGCTTTGGCGAACTTGGGCAAAAAGGTGTTCTTATGTTTTTGGGAGAAAGCACAAACGCCGAGTTTGAGGGCTTTTCTCTAAGTGAAAAAGTTGTTAGAGATACTTTGAAAGACCTTTTCGAAGAATTTAAAGATAAAAGAATAATCATAACAGTTTTCGCTTCAAATGTTCACCGTATGCAACAAATTATGAACCTTGCAAAACAATATGGCAGAAAAATTGCCTTTGCTGGAAGAAGCATGATTAACAACATGGAAATATCCATGAAGGTGGGCGAGGTGGCATACGACAAAAGCATAATTGTTGATATGGCTAAAATCAAAAATCTTAAAGACAATGAAGCACTTGTTTTGGCAACAGGCAGTCAAGGTCAGGAAACAACCGCTCTTGCCAGAATGGCTCGTGGCGAGTTCCAAGGCTTGACACTTACCCCAAACGATGCGGTAATCTTTTCATCCTCACCAGTTCCAGGAAATGAAAAATCAGTTTCTGGAATTATAAACGATTTGGTTGAAAAGGGCATTACTGTTGTATATAACGACCTTGCCAGTGTTCACGCATCTGGACACGCTTGCAAAGGTGAGTTCAGAATTATGCACAAACTCATAAAGCCAAAGTTTTTTGTTCCAGTTCACGGTGAAGCAAAACATCAACTTGCGCACAAAAAACTTGCAATGGAAATGGGAATGAAAGAAAGCAATATTTTTGTTCCACACAATGGCTCTGTTTTGGAAGTAACTTCGCATCATGCTCGCTTTGTTCAGGATGTTGTGGCGGGCGAGGCACTTGTTGATGGTTTGGGAATTGGTCAGGCGGGTAGCAATGTGCTAAAAGAAAGAAAACAACTTGCAAATGATGGCTTCTGCGTTGTTGTCCTTGGTGTAAATTTGCAAAAAGGCGAAATTCTTTCTGGACCAGAAATGATTGCAAAGGGCTTTATCTATTCGCACGAAGCAGAAAAGGTGCTTGACGAAGCAAAAGATGTGGTTTTGAATTCACTTTCAAAAATGAATTTGCAAAGCGCAGATAAAAACGAGCTTAAAAACAGCATAAAACAAACTTTAACAAATCTTTTCTATCGCAGAATTGAAAGAAAACCAATCATAATTCCTATTGTAATGGATATAAAAAAATAAAATGAACAAAATTTTAGATGAAATGGAACAGTTTGCAAAGGAAAAGCGTATTTGCATAATACAACCGCAAACCCGTGTTTTTCTCGAAGAACTGTGCGTAAAACATAAACCCAAACACATTTTAGAGGTGGGAACAGCCATTGGCTATTCCGCTTCTTTTATGCTTTTAAACAGCACAGCAGATATCACTTGCTGTGAGGCAAGCAAGCCAAACATAAAACTTGCAAAAGAAAATTTTGCAAGACTTAATTTGGCAGACAGAGTTCAAATTATTGAAGGAGATTGTCTAAAAACTTTGCCAAGTATAAAGAAAAAATTTGACCTAATTTTTCTTGACGGGCCAAAAAAACAATATCGAGAAATTGGCAAATTATTATTGCCACTTTTAGATGCAAATGGCATTTTGGTGGCTGATAATGTTGAGTTCAGGCACATGGTAAGTGAAAACGCACCAATAACAGAAAAACGCTTTGAAGAAACAGTTAAGGTTCTGCGTGAATTTATAAAAGATTTTAAAGAAAATAAAAAACTTGAAACACAGGTTTTTGCAGACATTGGAGACGGGCTTTTGGTTGCAAAATGGAAAAAGGAGAAATAAAATGAAACTAGAATTGCTGGCTCCTGCGGGAGATAAGGAAAAATTAGAAACTGCACTATATTTTGGTGCAGATGCTTGCTATTTTGCTGGAAAAAGATGGGGGCTTCGTGCTTTTGCTGAAAATTTTGAAGATGATGAACTTGAAAAATATGTTCAAATTGCTCATAGCAAGGGTAAAAAAGCCTATATAACAGTAAACATTCAAGCACACAACCAAGATTTTGAAGGTTTAGCAGACTATTTAAAATTTATTGAACAAATCAAAGCAGACGCAATCATTGTGTCTGATGCTGGTATTCTAAGTCTTGCTAAACAAGTTGTGCCAAATCTTGATATTCACTTGTCGACACAAGCATGCGCTTCTAACAAATATTCAGCAAAATTTTGGGCTGATGCTGGTGCAAAGCGCATCATTCTTGCAAGAGAACTCAGCCTTGAAGAAATAAAGGAAATAAGAGATTACTTGCCAAAAGAAATTGAGCTCGAAGCATTTGTGCATGGGGCAATGTGCATCAGTTATTCTGGACGCTGTTTGCTGTCAAACTATCTTGCAAACAGAGATAGCAATCGTGGAGAGTGCGTGCAAGCATGCAGATGGCAATATAAAATTCGAGAAGTTTCACGCTCTGGCGAACTTGAAATACAGGAGGATGACAAAGGCACCTATATTCTTAACAGCAAAGACCTTTGCTTAATTGAACACCTTGATAAACTTGCCAAGGCAGGTGTTACAAGTTTTAAAATTGAGGGCAGAATGAAATCTCCTTTCTATGTTGCAACTGTTGTTAATGCCTATAGGCGTGCGCTTGATGAATACATAAAATCGCCAAATAACTATAAAGTTGATAAAAGTTTGGCCACAGAACTTAAAAATTGTAGCCACAGAGAATTTACCACTGGCTTTTTATTCAAGGGTGAAGAAAAAGAAAACATCAAAGAAAGTTTACCAACAAGCGAAAGCGAGTTTATTGCTGTTGTAAAAGATTATAAAGACGGTTTTGCTTTTGTCGAGCAACGCAACCGTTTTCAAGTTGGAGATACTTTGGAAATATTATCTCCAAGCGAGAATTTTCAAAAAACTTTCAAAGTCGAAGAAATGTTTGCAGGTGAGGAAAAAATTTCTGTTGCAGACAAGGTTCAGCAAATTATAAAACTAAAAGTGCCTTATACGCTTTCTCCAAATGATATCTTAAGACGCAAAAAATAAATTTCTAGTTAAAAGAAAAAGGTATAAATCAATTAAAAAAGTTATATTAAAATTCAGCAAATCTTTTGCTGTTTTTTAATTTAAATTGTAAAAAAATATAAAAAATAATAAAAAAATGGCAATTTTAACATAAAAAATCACACTTTTTTCAATTTTTTACGTATGATTTTTGCAAAATTTATAATTTTTGATAAAAGTTAAAACTTTATTGATAAAAACAAAAACAAGCTTTTTAACTGAAAAATACAAATAAAACTTAGAAAAAATTAACACTAAAATTTCTTATAAACAGCAAACAAAAAAGAACTTTTATCATAAAGTTCTTTTTACTTTTAATGGAAAAGATTTTGTTGTTATTTTTTAAGTGCATTACAAGATTTTTAAATATAAAATCATTTTTTTATATAAAATTATTCCATAATTGTTTTGTCTAAAAGATAGTCTTCATTTTCAACAAAAATTGTCTTTTCAAAAATATCACTTATATTTGCTTTTTTAATTTGCTTGTTTTCTGGTAAGTCAATCAAAAGGTCATAAAAAGCATTTGCTTGGTCTTCAGCAACAGAAATCTCTTTTGCAAAATCATTTTTAAGCGCTTTTGTTGCGTCAAGTCTTCTCATAACAACAGGGCAGGTTGCGTTGCTAAGACTGGCAATAAGTTTTTTGTCTTTTTTGCAGGCAATAACTTTCACAAAAGGTAAAGGTTCTTTGAAAATCTTTTTTGTAACATTTGCCTTCAAGTTTAAAAGGCAAGAGGCAATAATTCTCTTAACCCTGTTGCTTGAATATCTTTTTGAAACTGTCCGCTCAAGAAAATCATCATAGTTTGCACTTTCTCTTGCGACACAGATAAGTTTGTTTTCAAAACCCTCAACAACATCATAGTTTTGTTTTAATTCTTCTGGCAAGGTTGTTCTCAGTTTATAAAGCGCAATTTTCCCCCAAAGTTTGTTATCTGGCAAGTTGTTTTCCCTTAGGTGTGAGGCAAAAATGTAATAACTTTTTGCAGGAATATATTTCCTTATGTTCCAAATTCGCTTGCTTTTTGAAATTGCTTGTCTTATTTCAGTTGCACTGCTTAATTTAAAGTCAATATCTAGTTCATAACCTTCATATGCGTTTTGCCGTTTAACTGTTATTGGAGTTATTCTTTTATTTTTCAGTTTTAAAAGGGCACGGACATATTCCACTGCCAAAATGTTGTTGGGTGCGGATAGAAGTTGTAAAATTGTCTTTGGATTTTTAAAATCTACTTGTTTGTTATTTATACATTCATTAAGGGCTTTCACTTTTGACAATCCAAGTGAATAGCCTTCACTTAAATATTTTTTAATTGCATTTTTGTAAAAGATAGGTTCTTTATATAAAAAATTTGCAAGTTCAACAATGCTTTCAATATCTCCACATTCGCTACCAAAAGAAAGATGAGTTACCTCATTAAAACTGCAAGCAATTTTAACAGCACTCATTGCAAAAGTCTCTGCATTG
>CASEYA010000051.1 GCA_949291975.1 uncultured Christensenella sp. | reverse complement strand
TGAATCATCAAGAATAATAATGCCAAGTTTAAAGTTGTTATAAATTAAATTATTATTCTTATCCACAATATCAAAAGCAACAGTCAAACTGCTTTTCGGTTCTAGCACAAAAACGGTGTCTTCAAGTGGAATTGGTGCAATACCATTGCCTGAATTACTAACAGAAACGCTGTATATTTTTGTTATTCCATCAAAAGTAACGCTAACAAAACAATTTCCCGCTTCTACAGCATAGATTGTTGTTTTATCTTTGCCAAGTTCAACAGGGCTAGAACTATCACTTTTAATATCTACCACACAAGAAGTTGTTGCATACGAAGGCTCTATGTTTGTTACGGCAAGGTTAACACTTTCGTTTTCACCCAGTATAAGCGAAATTTTTTGTTCGGAATAGAAATCAAAAGAATCTGCATTTACCTCTTTTACATCAAATGTTAATGTTGTGCAAAAATTACTGCCGTCATTTGCGCATATGTTTATATTTGCAGTTCCGCACATAACAGCCTCAACATAATATATGCTATCAGTTAACTTGATAATTTTTACACAAGAATCTTCACAACTTAATGTAATTTTATTATAACAATATTGATTTGTTTTGTCAAAGAGAATAAGGGCATAAAAATAATTTTTGTTATTATGTCCTTCAATTTTATCTTCGTGACTTCCGCCCAGTTTATATAAAACATATTTGCCATTTTCAAATGTTAAATTAGTGGTAACAAAATCTGCTAACGCAAGTTCATCTGTGGTTAGATAGTTTGTTGTTTTAACGCTGAATAAATTTTCATCTGCAAAAGCAAAACAGGTTATATTTTTAGGCACAGTATCAAAATTCAAAATACCATTATCGACTTTTAAAGTTATATTCAAAACAAATTCTTTTTCGCCGTAATTAATTGGCGTAATAGGAATAAAAATTTTGTTTTGGTCTATAAATTTTTCTTCTACAATTTCAAAAAAGTTAGAACTGGCACCACTTAAACTAACATCAATATCATTAACAAAATCATCAGCCGTTATAACTGCATAATAAAAATTTTCATTACCATAGAACATGGTGTTATCAGTTAGGGGTTTAAAATTATTATCAAATAATTCAAGGTCAAACATCAAATCTTCTTGCACAACTTCAACTTGAACGGTTTTTGTTATGTAAGAAAAAGCACTTTCTTCTTTTGAATAATTTTCAATGGCTTTTATTGTTAAAGTGGCTTCTCCAACAGAAATTGGTGTTATGTTTCCATTATTATCAACAGAGAAAATATCATTGTTTGAAGAAAGATGTTCAATGGGTAAATTATAACCTGAATTTGATATTGAAATGTTCTTGCTGATATTATATGATTTACCATTATTTAACAAAACAACTTTATCTTTGGTTATGGCCATATCCTTCGCAAAAACCGCACTTACTACACTGACAGGTAAACTTGTAGTTTCTTTTTTACCGTTAAGAGTAAAACTAATTGAAATTTCAGTGCTACCAATGCCCACAGCAGTTATTTTACCCGTTAAATAATTGTAATCTATAACTTTTTCATCAAACTCAACAGCAAAGTCATCTGGCATATCACCTTTCATGATAAGTTGCCTGATTACACTAGATTGTGGTGTGTTCAAAACTAAATTAACTTCATTTTTATTTTCAAAATAACACACAAAATTTGTTGCATCAGTTTTCACATCAACACAGCCACATAAAAGGCATATTATAATCATAAAAGGAACAGCCAAAAACATCCGTTTTTGATTCATAATCTTCCCTCTTATTTTTTTAGTAATTTTATTTAAAAGAAAGACAAAAGTCAAATAAAATAAGACATTTTTCGACTTTTTGTCATAATTTATTTAGATTTATTAAGAAAAAATCACAAAAAATAACAACCCTTTTAAATTTCAAAACAAAAAACAGCCAAAAGGCTGTTTTTATTCTTCCTCTGACTGTGTTTCATAGTCTTCTTCAAGAAGAACACCAATAAAGTGGTCATAATAACTTGATGCTTCAGTGTCATATTGAGAAAGGTCAATTTGATGCAAATAATAATTGTCACTTTCATATGTGTTAAGATAGTAAATCTTATTTCCATAAATTGTTACATAATTTGCTTGTCCTGTGAAAACCGTTGTGCCTGATGCACTTATAGTTTCAACTTCTGGAGCAGTGTTTACCTCACCTTTAACAAATTTTGCCATTTCAACATAATTAATTCTGCTAATTGTGTTGTTTGTGTTATCTGTAAAGTAAACATAATCTTCAGTTACATCAATCACGGTTGCAGAGCCAGAATAGAGTTCAACATTGCTGTTCAAGTTTGGATAGTTTACCAAAACAATTTTTGTGTTGTCACTATCATAGGCAACAACAGTGCTGTTCCCTGATGGTGTGAAGTTGTATGTTGAATAGCTGTTTGAAATGCGTGTTTCATTTGCTCCACCAATATTTGTAGCATCTTGAATGGAATATAATGTTACAGTCTCATTTTGGCTGGTTGAAAGTTGCTTTTCATAGAACAAACGGTCTTTAGAAGCCATTTTAAAAGTTATTGTGCTTGTTCCGTCCATAAAGATTTTATCAGTATTGCTAAAAGTTGCAAAATTAAACTTACAAACAACATTTCCACTTGGATAACTTACATCATCTTCTTCGGTAATGTTACGAGTATAATATAAATCATGGTTAAACTCAGTTACTGTTGTAGTGCTTGTAGCATATTTAAAGAATGCAACACTGGTAACATTTTCGTTGACTGTTGTTTGCTGTTTCCTTCCATTTTGGTCAAACTTGATTGCAACAAGTTTTGTTCCGTCAAGAATCGCAAGGCAAACCTCTCCATTTATTTCAAACATTGAATACTGCACATTTTCGTTGGTGCTTTGTGTGGTATAAAGCCACTCAGAACTGCCACTGCGGTCAAGTTTTATGCGGAAAATATCCACTTGGTCAGAAAGCACTTCACGGTTGCTGTCCATTCCGTTATATGGAGAAGCGTAATAGATATAATCGCCAAAAATATAGAGTCCCATATTTTCAAAACCTGCAACTTTGCTTGCTAGAACATCCACATTTTGAAGCGCATTGCTTCCGTCAAAAATTTCATTGCCGTCTTCGTCATATTCTGGCTCTACTTCCACTGGGTTACCTTTTTCATCAAGTTTAATTCTGTAAAGAGCACCATATGTTACACTGCCCTCGTGGTTTGTATCGCCAACCTCATCAGAAGCAATATAACCATTTACAAAATAAAGATAATCACCCTTTGTAACTGCTAGACTGCCGTTGCCATAGACAACATCGTCTGCACTTGGATTATCACGAAAAGGGGTTGTTCCACAACCAGAAAAAACAATAACAGCCACCAAAATCAGTGGTAGCAAAAACATATATTTTGTTATATTTATAATTTTAGCCTTATTCACCTGTAAAACTCCTTTACTGCACAAAATTTAGTCTATAAATCATATAATATCATCAAATGTGAATTTAGTCAAATATTTATTATAAAGAAAAGGGTAAAAAATGAAAAAATTTCATAAAATCGGCTCTTCACAAGTGATAAATAAACAAATAGACATCCAAAATAAACCAAAATTTGATTTAACATCATTATTGCCAAAAATTTTAAAAATATTGCCTCAAATCACACAAAATTTTGCATCAAAGTCTGAAAACCACACAACTAAGCAGGCACCCATGCAAACTTTATCCCGTGAAGACTTGATGCGAGAAGAAAACAAAAGAAGTGCGCTTGCCTATATTCAACAGCATCAAAATCGTGTTCACAAAATAAAAGAACAAAATTTAAAGCAATAATATTTAATTATCAAACCAAAATAGCCTTGTCTTTTATGGCGCTAAAAAAATTTTTAAAAGTGCAGTTCAAAGCAAGGCTTCTTTTTACAGGCAAAGACCAGATTTTTAAAGAACTGCATCTATGTTAAACAACTTTTATAATGAAAACATAAAAAATTTTAAACAGATAAAAATTATTAACAAAACAAAAAATCAAGTTTTAGCCACACTCAAAAAAATAAATATAACAGCAAAAAATTTGTCATATAGCTCGCAGTTTTTTATGAAAAGATATATTTTTTACAAATTTCCCCATTTTCCCCTTTGTTTGATTGACTTTTTTGTTAAAAATAAGTAAAGTTATGTATAGTAAAATTAAGGGGGAAAAAATGAATAAAAAATATGAATCACTTTTCACTCCTTGGAAGATTGGAAAGTGTAAAATCAAAAACAGAATTGTAATGTGTCCAATGGGCGGAACATCGCTTTTTGGTTGGATGGAAAAGCATCATTTTGATAAAGACGCTGCAAATCTTTTTATGGACATTGCAAAACATGATGTTGGTCTTATCATTCCTGGCATTGCGCCGATAAGAAACATAATGGGCGGACAATGGCTTTATAAGGCAAAAGGTGCTTTTAGAGAACTTGCGGAATATATGAAAGAATTCCACAAGACAGGCGCAAAAATGTTTGTTCAGTTGACCGCTGGTTTTGGTCGTGCTTTTACCATTCCTGAAAACTTTGCATCAATGGCAAGAAACAAATTTGTTGCAAAACTCATTAAGCCAATTATTGACTTCTCACGACTTACAGCATCTCCAAGCAAACTTCCTTCAAGGTGGTGCCCTGGATATACCACTCGTGAAATAACAAAGAAAGAAATTAACGAAATGGTTGAAGCGTTTGCAAAAACAGCAAAAATGCTTCAAGATGCTGGTGTTGATGGTGTTGAAATTCACGCTGTTCACGAAGGATATCTTCTTGACCAATTTACACATGAATACACCAACCACAGAACAGATGAATATGGTGGAAGTTTTGAAAACAGATACCGTTTTGCAACAGACATTGTTAAAGCAATCAAAGAAACCTGTGGAAAGGACTTCCCTGTTTCTCTTAGATATTCTGTTGTGAGTAAAACAAAAGGCTTTAACGAAGGCGCTCTTCCTGGCGAAAAATTCAAAGAAGTTGGAAGAGATATGAAGGAAAGTGAAAAAGCAATAAAATATCTTGAAGATGCTGGATATGATATGTTTGATGCTGATAATGGAACATATGACGCTTGGTATTGGGCTCACCCACCTTCCTATATGCCACAAAACTGCAACCTTAAAGATGTTGAACACATCAAAGAGTTTACAAAAATGCCTGTTGTTTGTGCTGGAAGAATGGAACCAGAGACAGCAGCAAATGCAATTAAAAACGGAAAAATTGACGCAATGGGTGTTGCAAGACAATTTCTTGCCGACCCTCACTGGGTAACAAAACTTAAAGAAGAAAGACCAGAAGATATTTTGCCTTGTATTTGTTGTCACAATGGTTGTTTCCCAATGGCACACTATAAAGGTGTATCTTGTGATGTTTCAATGGCAGATTCAAAGGGTATGGCACGCTGTGCACTTAACCCACTTGTTATGCAAAAAGGCAAATATGAAATTATAAAAACAACATCTCCAAAACGCATTGCAGTTGTTGGTGGTGGTGTTGGCGGAATGGAAGTTGCAAGAATTGCCACCCTGCGTGGACACAAAGTGGTAATCTATGAAAAAACTGACCACCTTGGCGGAGTTTTTGTTCCTGCTGCAAGTTTTGCTTTTAAAGAAAAAGACCGCATGCTTATAAAATGGTATGAAAAACAAATTAAAGACTTGAACATTGAAGTTCGCTTTAACACCGAAGTTAAAAACATAAGAAGTCTTGATGCTGACGAAATTGTTATCGCAACAGGCGCAAAAGCAAAAACACTTGGCACAAGAGGATTTGAAAAAACAATGGAAGCACTTGACTATCTTAACGGTAAACCAGTTGGCGATGATGTTGTTATTATTGGTGGTGGACTTACTGGTTGTGAAATTGCCTATGACCTTTTCTTAAAAGGAAAACGACCTGTGATTGTTGAAATGCAAAACGACCTTATGGCTGTTACTGGACTATGTCTTGCAAACTCATCTTATCTTCGTGATTTCTTTAAACTTAAAGAAGTTCCTGTTTACCTTGAAAGTGCTGTTATTGAAGTTAAAGACGGAAGCGTTATCATAAAAGATAAAAATGGCAACAAGCGTGAAGTTAAGGCAGACAATGTTATTTCTTGTGTTGGCTATAACCCTGCCCCAATTGCAGAGGCAGACAAAAATGTTCACATTGTTGGTGACGCATTAAAAGTTGGCAATCTCAGAACAGTTGTTTGGGGTGCTTGGGAAGTTGCAGAAAAACTTTAATTACTATAACATAAAACATATATAATTAACAAAACTAAAAGAATGGTAATAACACCATTCTTTTTTAATTAAATTATTAAAAATGTAAAAAATGATTTGTATTTTTGTTTTGTTTATATTACAATAAAAACATGAAGGGTTTAAGTAGATTAACATTAAAATGGATTGCACTTATAACCATGCTGATTGACCATGTTGGTGCAATTATTGGTCAAGATGTGTTTGCAAGTGCTAATCTTTTGTGGCTTTATTATGTGTTTAGAGTTATTGGCAGAATTTCGTTCCCAATTTTTGCATTTTTTGTTGCAGAAGGCTGGTTTTACACACACAACAAGAAAAAATATTTTCTGTTTATGCTACTTTTTGCTGTAATTGCACAAATTCCATATTATTTTGCACTGAACACGGGAATTTGCAGTCTTAACATTCTGTTTACCTTTGTGCTAGCTCTGCTTGTGTTATTGTCTATTGACCAAATAAAAAAGCGCAACCGTCCGTTTATATTTTTAGCACTGATTTTGCTTGTATATGTTGTAGTGATGATTCTAGATTTTGTGAAAATTGATGTATCATACAGTGTATATGGTGTGTTTTTACCTGCAATATTCTATCTGTTCTATCACAAAGATTCAAAGTCAAACCACATAACAATGTGGATACTGTCTGCCCTTTTTATTGTGGCATTTTGGCTGGGAGGCTTTATATTTCAAACAAACATCAACTTTGGTTGTTTTCTGGAACTATTTGCCCTTTTATCTCTTCCCTTACTTATGCTATACAATGGTCAAAAAGGCAAATATTCAATGAAATGGTTTTTTTACATATTCTATGTTGCACACATAACCATAATT
>CASEYA010000050.1 GCA_949291975.1 uncultured Christensenella sp. | reverse complement strand
TTGGCATTGCAGGAAGTGATGAAAAACTTGAAATTGCAACCACTCGCCCAGAACTTTTGCCTGCCTGTGTGTGCGTGTTTGTTAACCCAGAGGACAAAAAGCACAAGCACCTGATTGGCAAAAAGGCAATTACCCCACTTTTTCACAAAGAAGTGCCAATTCTTGCCAACGAAGAAGCACTTATGGACAAAGGCACTGGGGTTGTTATGTGTTGCACCTTTGGTGACGAAGCAGATATGCAGTGGCAAAAAACCTTTAATTTGCCAATTATTGAAGCAATCACAGCAAACGGGCGCATGACCGAACTTGCTGGCGAATTTGCGGGGCTAAAAATAAAAGAAGCACGAGAGAAAATCATTGAAAAACTGAAAGAAGAAAAATTGCTTTACAAGCAAGAGGACATCACTCATCTTGTGGCAACGCACGAAAGATGCAAGTGCGACATCGAGATTTTATCAAAACAGCAATGGTTTATCTCTATTTTAAAGCACCAGCAAGAAATTTTTGAAGCGGGTCAAAAATGCAAGTGGCACCCAGAAAGCATGCAAAAGCGCTTTCTTAACTGGGTAGAAGGCTTAAAGTGGGACTGGTGTATATCTAGACAGAACTTTTTTGGTGTGCCTTTTCCAGTTTGGTATTGCGCAAAATGTGGCAAGGTTCATCTTGCAGACAAAAAAGACCTGCCTGTTGACCCACTGAAAACCACTTTAAGCACGCCTTGTGAATGTGGCTCAACTGAGTGGATACCAGAAAAAGATGTGATGGACACTTGGGCAACAAGTTCATTGACCCCTGCCATTTCGCTTAACCTTGCATTTAACCAAGGGCTTTCTGGCGAAAACCTGCCAATGAGCCTAAGACCAAATGCGCATGATAACATTCGTGTTTGGGACTTTTATACCATTACAAAATCGCTTTTGCACTTTGGCAAACTGCCATGGAATGATGTTGTGATTTCGGGCTATGTTGTAGATGAAAAAGGAGAAAAAATCAGCAAAAGCAAAGGCAACGAAAAGATGTCTCCGCAACAACTTGTTGAAACCTATTCTGCCGATGTTGCACGCTATTGGGCAAGCAATGTGTCTATGGGGCACGACACCATTTTCAGCCTTGAACAACTTGCAAACGGTGGCAAACTTGTGCAAAAGATATTTAACGCAAGCAAGTTTGTGCTTTCATTTTTGCAAGATGCACCAAAAGACAAACCTGAGAAAATGGAAATCATGGACAGGTGGATATTAAACGAACTGCAAATTGCAGAAGAAAACTTTGACCGCTATATGAAAGAATATGAAATTGGGCTTGCACTTAAAGAAATTGAAAAACTTTTCTGGAATTTCTGTGATAACTATATTGAAATTGCAAAAAACAGACTCTATAAGCCAGAAATCTATGGCGAAGAAGCAAAGAAAAGCGCACAATATTCAGCAAGTTTTGTGTTGCAAGCAATTTTGAAATATTTTTCAATCTATATGCCTCACATCACTGAGGAAATCTATATGAACAGTTTTGGGCAAGCAAAGAAGGAAAAATCTATTCACACCTCTTTATATCTAAAACAAAACGCAGTTGTTGACCAAAACCTGTTTAATCTTGGTGCTGATGTTGTGATGATTGTGTCTCGCATTCGTGGAGAAAAATCACAGAACAACCTTTCGCTTAAAACAGAGGTTGAAAAACTTGTTCTAAGTGGTTTTGACCAAAGCATCAAACTTGCCGAGCAAGACATCAAAGCCGTTGGAAGTGTTAAGGAAATTATCTATCAAGACTCGAACCACAAAAACATTGAAGTATTTTTAAAAACAGAGGATGAAAATTAAACTGCTAACAATTAAAAATAGTTCAAATAAAATTGAACAGATAAATTTAAAACACAAAAAATAAACTAATCAAAGTTAAAAACAAGCAAAAGTGCTTGTTTTTTTTGTTTAATTTTTACAGATTCTCACAGCAAACCATGTTGACTTTATATAATTCGCTTTTAAAACTCATGTTACTATGAACACATTTTAATAATGTTAAAAATGTATTTACATAAAAATGTAATAACAACAAAAGCAAAAAGCATAGATATATCTGAGGTGTTTTTATGTTTTTTGAAGAGTTTGCAAAAACTGCGAATATTGAACTTAAAAATATGCGTTTTTTAGCAAATATGCTGGACTTTTCCAGCATAAGCCTGGAAGGGCGCTTTAAAATTGAATATTTCTCTCAAACAAAAATCATTCTCTTGTTCGCCAAACAAAAAGTTTTTGTCTATGGACAAAATTTGCAAATTAAGAACCTAGATAAAACCGAACTTATGATAACGGGCAATTTGCTGTGCATAAGTTCAAGGGAGGTTACCCTTGTTTGAAAAATTAAAGTTTGGCAAAACAACCTTTGTTATAAAGGGCGTGAATTTTCTCTCTCTTTTGCAAACCTTTGAAAAAGAAAAGATAAAAATCTATAAAATTGCACGAACAAGCGACACACAAATGATTGTTGTTTGCAAATATAAAGATGCAGAAAAAGCCCTTGCTATTTTAAAACAAAAATGCTATAATGTTTTGGAGCAAAAAAACAACACTGTATCTACTTTTTTAAAAAACTTTGCTGGAAGAATTGGGCTTATTGTTGGGCTGAGTGCAGGGCTTTTGCTTAACATTATTGCTTCTTTTTTTGTTTGGAACATCACTCTTTATGGAGACGGACTTGACAAAGAAATTTTATCTGCGCTAAAAACAAACGGTGTTGGCGTTGGAACGCTCAAGGGCTTTTTAAGTGAAAATGATATTGAACAAATTCTTTATGAAAACATTGAAGAAATAAGTTTGGTTGATGCTGTTTTTTATGGATGCAACCTTGTGATAAACTATACCGTTTTAACAGCAAGCACAGAAGAAGACGCCAGCAAAGCAAACATTGTGGCAAAAACAGACGGAATTGTTGCAAGCATAACCGTTTTAGAAGGCACTGCGCTGGTTAAACCAAATGACTATGTTAAAAAAGGTCAAGTTTTGATTGCTGGATACACCGACAATGGTGGCGAAATGACAAAATGCCAAGCAAAAGGTCAGGTCTATGCCTATACCTTTAAAAGTGCCACGGTGGAATTTCCGCTTGAAAAGGTCATTTTAACTCGCACAGGCAAATTTGTTACAAACACAAAGGTTCTTTTTCTTGGCTCAACCGTTTTTGAAAACAAAGAAAGCCACACATTTTCCAAGTTTGAAAGCGAATCTAAGGAAGAATATTTAACACCTTCAAGCGCACTGCCACTTAAAATCATATATGAAAGAATATATGAGCTTGAAGAGGTTGTCCTCACGCAAGATTTTGCATCTAATCAAAACAATCTAGAACTTGAAGCACGCCTTCTTGCTTTTGCTCAGGTCGAAGCAGATGACAACATCATTGAAGAAAAAACAGAAGTTAATTTTGTTTCAAATGTATATTTTGTTTCATACTACATTAAGATAAAGGAAAAAATAAGTTGAAAGTAAAAATAATCACAAAAAAATTTGAAAAAATAAACAAAAGTTTGCTAACAAAAATCGCAAAACAAGTGCTTAGAATTTTTAATCAAGAAAAAGCACAAATAAGCCTTTCTGTTTTCTTTGCAACAAGCGAGGAAATCAGGCACATCAACAAAGAGACAAGAAACATTGACAAGCCAACTGATGTGCTTTCTTTTAGGCTGGTAGAGAACGAAAAAAATTTGCCACTGACAAAAGAAAACTTTGTGCTTGATTTTGACCATTTTACAAAAACAATCAATCTTGGAGACATCTTTATCTGCCCAGAAATTGCAGAAAAGCAAGCGCCTGAATTTAGCAACAGTAAACACAGGGAAATGCTGGAACTTTTTATTCATGGCATGCTTCATCTTCTTGGTTGTGACCACCACAAAGAAGAAGAGACAAAAATCATGAAAGACTATGAAAATCAAATGATGCAATTTTTGGACAAGAAAAAAATCTTTTAATAAAATATCCTGAATTGAAAAATTTTCAAAGATGTCTAAGATTTGCAATTTTTACAAAAAACTTTTAAATACAAGTTATACAAAAACATTAGTTGACTAAATATTTTTCAAAAAAATATTAGCAAAATCACAAAAAATTGATATTATATAGTTAAAAAACAAAAATTAACCACAAAAAACATAAAAAACTTGATTTTTTGTGGTTTTTATGCTAAAAAAGATAAAAATAATAAAAAACAGGAGATAAAAATGTTTAAATCAGGTTTCGTTGCAGTTGTGGGTTTGCCAAATGTTGGAAAATCGACTCTCATCAATGCTATCATTGGAAAAAAGGTTTCTATTGTTTCGCCAAAGCCTCAAACAACAAGAAATAAAATTATGGGGGTTTGGAACACCGAGGACAGACAGGTTGTTTTTGTTGACACCCCAGGAATACACAAAATCAAAACACGCCTTGATGCCTATATGCAAAAAAGTGTGGAAAGTGCCACCAAAGATATTGACCTTCTTTTATATGTGATTGACGGCTCAAAACCAATTCAAAAAAAGGACTTGAATGCCCTCAGCAAATATTGTGAAAACACCTACCCCGTTTTTGCTGTGGTAAACAAGGTTGATTTAACTGAATATGACAAACTTTTTCCAGAACTTGAAAAACTTAACAACATAAAGGTTGAAGAAGTTTTTTGCATATCTGCCCTAACAAACAAAAACTTGGAGCCACTGAAAGAGCATATCAAGGAAAAAATGACTGATGACATCAAATATTTCCTAGACGACCAGTTAAGCGACAAAACCATTGGTTTTATGATTGCCGAAGCAATCAGAGAAAAAATGCTGTGGAATTTAAACGACGAAGTGCCTCACGGCGTTGGTGTGATTATTGATGAGATGACAGACAACCAAAAGTTTGTGCAAATTACCGCAACAATTTATTGCGAAAAATCAAACCACAAAAACATCATAATTGGTGCGCAAGGCAAAAAGATAAAAGAGATTGGCACATCCGCTCGCCTTGCCATTGAAAAAATGCTGGATAAAAAGGTTAATCTTTCTCTTTGGATAAAAGTAAAGCCAGATTGGCG
>CASEYA010000049.1 GCA_949291975.1 uncultured Christensenella sp. | reverse complement strand
TTTGAATTTTTGCAAAAGTATAACAACACCAATTAAAATAATCATATCAAGCACAAAACCCAAAACGATTGACCAAATAGCATCCTTTCCTGCGTATTCAAAAACAAACGGATGAATGGTTAGGACTTTTGTTGAAAGCATGATAAAAATAGAAAGCAAAATGAATTGTCTTGAAGTTAATTCCTTGTTCATTTTTTCAGCCTCCTATTGTTTACATTTGGAAAACTCTTTGGGCGAGAAATTTGACTTGTAATTGGTTTTTTAAAGATGGCATCCTTTTGGTCTTTTGCCACAAAAGGTCCAAGAGGTGCAAGATAGGGCGCTCCATAGTTTTTAATTGAACAAAGATATCCTGCCAAAAACAGCCCACCAATGATAATTCCATAAAAGCCCAAGATTCCACCAAGAAAGGTAAACACAAGGCGCAAAAATGAAATTTGCGAAGTTTGATTTGGAACGGTATAACTCATAACACCAGTAAGTGCAACAATCATCACGGCTGGTGGACTAACAAGCCCTGCTTTAACTGCGGTATCTCCAAGAATAAGTGCACCCACAACAGATAGCGCAAGTCCAAGGTATTTTGGCATCCGTAGGCTTGCTTCATATAAAATTTCAAACAGAAAAATAATGAATAAAACCTCTAAAAAAGGCGAAAGCGGAATTCCCTGAATGCTGTTTGCAATGCTGATTAAAAGTTTAATTGGAATAATTTTATAGTGATAAAGCATAACAGCAACATAGCACCCAGGCAAAATGATTGCAATAAGTGCACCAAAAGCACGAAGCCACCTTTGAATTGTGGCACGCATTGGGGTGGTGTAGTAGTCATTACTGCTTTGAAAATCTTCCCACAAAACATATGGCAAAGTTAGAACAATTGGCGAGCCATCCACAATAACAGCCACACGACCTTCCAGCAGTTTTGCTGCAATAATATCTGGCTTTTCAGCAGTTCCAACTTGCCGAAAAACAGAGTGTCTTCTGTCTTCTAAAAATGCGCTTATGTAACTTGAATCGACAACGCCATCAATGTCTATTTTTTTGATTTTGTCTTTAATTTTTTTGACAATTTTTGGATGAACAATTCCATGGATATAGCAAACTCTAAGTTGTGTTTTCGAATATCTGCCAACTTCCATTTTATCAAAAATGACATCTGGCGTTTTTAGCCTTTTGCGAATTAATGCAACATTTGTTACAATATCTTCAACAAACCCTTCTCTTGGACCATTAATCACAGCACTTGTTGGTGGCTCGGACGGAAGCCTTACTGGCCATTTTGTGCTGTCCACGCAAACAACACTTGTTGTGTTTTCAAAAAATATGGTGCAAAAACCATTGTTAAGATTTGTGATAATTGTGCTTTCATCATTTTCAACTTTTGCCTGCGCAAAGGCGACAATCTTACTAACAGCATAATTGGTTACATTACTATTTTTTGGAGGTTGCGATGTTTGCAAGGGGTTTAAAACACCGCTAATCAAAAATTGCTTATCAACACTTCCGTCAATATATACAACTGCTGAATTTATTTTTCCAAAAGACACAAATTCACGCACAACAAGGTCTTGTGAGTTATGATATTTCTCTTTCATTTTGCTAAGATTGTCTTTCAAGGATTTTGTCAGCATAGATTTCACTCCTTAAAAATATCTTGCGAAAAAAATTTTTTTCTATGCAAAACAAATTAAATTTTAATAACATGCTTTTTCAACTTGACTTTTTCATAAAAGTAAAATAAAATTGTTTGTATATTATATAAAGGAAAAGAAAATGAAAACATTGACATCAAAGGAAATTGAAAACATAGAAACAGATAATTTCATCGAAAGTGAAATCAAAAAAGATATGCTCAAATATAATCTTGACCACATTGTTACACGCTTTCCACCAGAGCCAAATGGATATATGCATCTTGGACATTTAAAGGCTGTTACCATAAACTTTTTAATGCCAGAAAAGTTTGGTGGATATACCAACCTTCGTTTTGATGATACCAATCCAACAAAAGAAGAAATGAAATATGCTGAAGGTTGGCAAGAGGACATCAAATGGATGGGTTTTGAATGGAAAAACCTTGTTTTTGCAAGTGATTTCTATGAAAAAATGTATGATTGTGCGGTAAATTTAATCAAAAAAGGGTTGGCTTATGTTGATGACCTTTCTCCCGAGCAAATAAACGAATATCGAGGCACCTTTAAGCAAGCGGGTAAAAACAGCCCATATCGTGAACGCTCGGTCGAAGAAAATCTTGAACTTTTTGAAAAAATGAGGGCGGGAGAGTTTGAGGACGGACAATGTTGTTTGCGTGCGAAAATTGATATGGCAAGCCCAAATATCAACATGCGTGACCCAGTTATCTATCGAATTTTGCACAAAAGCCACTATCGTCAACAAGACAAGTGGTGCATTTATCCGCTCTATGACTTTGCACATCCTCTTGAAGATGCCTTTGAAAATATCACACACTCTCTTTGTTCAAACGATTTTGAAGACCACCGCCCACTTTATAATTGGGTCATAGACAATGTTGACCTTGACTGTAAAATTAAGCCAAGGCAAATTGAGTTTGTTAGAACAAACATCACAGGCACAATCACGGGCAAAAGATATTTAAGAAAAATGATTGAACTTGGACTTGCAACAGGGTGGGATGACCCTCGTTTTCCAACAATTCGTGGACTGCGTGCAAGGGGATATACTCCTGAAAGTTTAAAAAACTTCATTCTTCAAATTGGAATTGCAGGAAGCAATGTTGACCGTGCAATGCTGGAAAATTGTGTGCGAGATGACTACAACAAAATTGCCTCGCGCGCAATGGTTGTTTTGGACCCGCTGAAAGTTGAAATCACAAACTATACTGGCGAAGAAGAGGTTGAAGTTGTAAACAATCCAAACGATGATAGTGCTGGCACCCACAAGGCAATTTTTTCAAACGAAATTTATATTGAGCGTGAAGATTTTATGGAGGATGCTCCAAACAAATTTTTCCGTTTAAAACCAGACGGAGTTGTTCGCCTTAAAGATGCATATATCATCAAATGTAATGAGGTAATTAAAGATGAAACAGGAAAAGTTGTAAAACTTAAATGTTCATATTTTGAAAACTCAAAAAGTGGCAATGACCAAAGTGGCATCAAGGTAAAGGGAACAATTCACTGGGTAAGTGCAAAGCACGCTGTTGATGTTGTTATCAACGAGTTTGGAACTCTTGTTGATGAAAGCAAAACTTTCACAGGTGATAACATTGAAGAGGTGTTCAATAAAAATTCATGGAACATAAAAGAAGCAAAGGCAGAGGCTTTTGTTGAAAACACTGAAGAAAAGAGATTTCAATTTTTAAGAAAAGGATATTATTATTTAACAAAAAAGGAAAATGGAAAACTTGTTTTCAATGAAACAGTTTCCCTGAAAGATAAATTTAAAACGGGTAATTAAAATGGAAAAACTAACAAGCAAAAAACTTATGAATATGTGGCAAAAGTTCTGGACAGAAAAAAATCACAGGCAAATTGATTCTGCGTCACTTATTCCAGATGACAATTCTGTTTTGTTTACAACAGCAGGAATGCAACAACTTGTGCCATATCTCTTGGGACAAAAGCACCCACAGGGCAAAAGGCTTTTCAGCATTCAACCATGCCTAAGAACAAATGATATTGACGAAGTGGGTGATAACCGCCACCACACCCTTTTTTTCATGATTGGAAATTGGAGCATTGGAGACTATTTCAAGCGTGATGCAATTTCATGGAGTTATGAGTTTTTGACCAGTGAAAAATGGCTTAATATTCCAAAAGATAAACTTGCGGTAACTGTTTTTGCAGGTGATGAGAAGGTTCCTCGTGATAACGAAAGTGCAAAACTTTGGCAAGAATGCGGAATTGATAAAGACAGAATTTTTTACTATCCAAAATCAGATAATTGGTGGGAAATTGGGGGCGGAGTTGGTCCGTGTGGCCCAGATACCGAAATTTTCTTCGATACAGGCAAGCCTGCTTGCAGTGAAAGTTGTCAGCCAAGTTGTGATTGTGGAAAATGGGTGGAAATTTGGAACAATGTGTTCATGGAATTTTTTGTAAAAGAAAAAGATGCACCTCTAGAAAAACTTCCACAGCAAAATGTTGACACTGGAATGGGACTCGAACGAGTTGTTAGTGTGCTTAACGGTTTTGACAGCACTTATCAAAACGATTGTTTTGAAGACGCAATCAGTCTTCTTGAAAAACTTTCTGGCAAAAAATTTGATTTCAAAAAAGCAGACAGCAAGCCTTTTGCGGTTATTTGTGACCATATACGAGCAGCAGTGTTTCTTCTTGGAGATAAAAGACCAACCACGCCGTCAAATGTTGGGCAGGGCTACATTTTAAGACGACTTATCAGGCGTGCAATAAATTGTGCCCGCACCCTAGAAATTGATGCAGAAAAACTTGTAGATTGTGCAAAATGCTTTATTGATTTCTATGATGATATGTTTGCTTTTAAACAGAAGCAAGATTTTATCTTGAAAGAGCTTAGCGAAGAAATTCAAAAATTTAACAAAACACTTGAAGCAGGGCTTAAGGAATTTAATAAAATCATTGATAAACTAGATAGTAAAACAATTGACGGGCAAACAGTATTTCATTTGTTTGATACTTTTGGTTTTCCAAAAGAACTTACTTGCGAAATGGCAAAAGAAAACGGTTTCGATGTTGATTTAGACGGTTTTGAAAAGGCATTTAAAAACCATCAGCAACTTTCTCGTGATAATTCTGGAAAGATGTTCAAAGGGGGTGTTGGTGAAACTCAAAACGAAGAGGATGCAAAAAAAGTTGCACAATTGCACACAGCAACACATCTTTTGCATGCTGCACTTGCCAAGGTTCTTCACAGCACTGCATTGCAAAGAGGAAGCAACATCACACCAGAAAGACTGAGATTTGACTTTGTTTGTGACCACAAAATGACGCCAGAAGAACTTGCCGAGGTTGAGCGCCTTGTAAATGAGGCTATCAAAGCAGATGCAAAGATAACTTGCGAAGAAATGTCTGTTGACGAAGCAAAGAAAAGCGGTGCAATTGGCATTTTTGACTCAAAATATGGCGATAAGGTCAAAGTCTATACCATGGGTGAATTCAGCAAGGAAATTTGTGGTGGACCTCACGCAAACAGCACTGGAGAACTTGGCACTTTTAAAATTGTAAAAGAAGAAAGCAGTAGCAGTGGTGTTAGAAGAATAAAGGCCGTTTTGGTTTAAAGAAAAATAACTTTTTAATTCAAGGAGAAAAAATATGGGTGTTAT
>CASEYA010000048.1 GCA_949291975.1 uncultured Christensenella sp. | reverse complement strand
TGTTTTACCAACGGGATGTTTAACTCTTGACCTAGCTCTTGGCATAGGTGGAGTTCATCTTGGAAGAATTGTTGAAATCTATGGACCAGAAAGTTCAGGTAAAACAACAGTAGCTCTTCACATTGTTGCAGAGGCACAAAAGCAAGGCTCGGTGGCGGCTTTTATTGATGCAGAACACGCACTTGACCCTGTTTATGCACAAAAACTTGGGGTAAATTTGGAACAACTTTATGTTTCTCAGCCAGATAATGGAGAACAAGCACTTGACATAACCGAAAGTTTGGTTAGAAGTGGTGCTGTTGATTTGATTGTTGTCGATTCAGTTGCAGCACTTACTCCACGTGCTGAAATTGATGGTGAAATGGGAGATAGTCATGTTGGTTTGCTTGCAAGACTCATGAGTCAAGCAATGCGCAAACTTACTGCTATAATCAACAAATCACATGCTTGTGTTATTTTTATAAATCAGCTTCGTGAAAAAGTTGGTGTGATGTTTGGAAACCCAGAGACAACAACAGGTGGCAAGGCTTTAAAATTTTATTCAAGCATACGCCTTGATGTTCGTAAATCAGACACAATCAAAGAAGGAACTGAGGCAATCGGAAGCAGAACAAAGGTAAAAGTTGTTAAAAACAAACTTGCACCTCCATTCAAAACTGCTGAGTTTGATATAATATATGGAAAAGGCATTTCAAAAGAAGGTTGCATTCTTGATTTGGCAATAGAGAACAATCTTATTCAAAAAAGCGGGGCATGGTTTGCAATGAATGACGAAAAGATTGGTCAAGGCAAAGAAAACGCAAAGCAATATCTTGCTGACCATCCAGAAATTTGTGCTGACCTTGAAAAACAGATTTGGGATATTGTTCATAACAAACCAACCATATAAACCATATAATTTGATTTGAGAATATAAAAACAGATTTTAAAATCTGTTTTTCTTTGTTTTTACAGAAAATTTAAAAAATATTAATTTAATAATCATAAAATTAGTTTTCTTTTAAAAATAAAAGAATTTTTTCATACACTTGACATACTTAAACTTTTAATTTAAAATTAAATTGTATAAAATTTATTTATACAAAACTTAAAGGAGAAGTTGATATGCTTAACACAGTTTCTGCTGGAATGCTTGGCTCTGTTAGCACAACTGCCTTTGTGTTATCTTTGATTGGCGCCATTATTGTTGGGGTGGTTGCTGGTATTTTTATATTTAAACTAATTAAAAGTAAAAATTTAGATAAATCAAAAGCAGATGCTTCAAAAATTTTAGAAGATGCTTATCAAGAAGCAAAAACAATTCTAAAAGAAGCCAAACTTTCGGCACAAGAAGAATCATTGAAGTTAAAGACGGAAATAGATAACGAATTAAATTTGCGTAGAAACGAGATTGAAAAACTCAACGAACGCTATTTGCAAAGAGAAGAATTTATAAACAACAAAGAACAAACTCTTGAAAAAAAGAGTGAACATCTTGACCAGATGAAAGAAAAATTGGCAGAAAAAGAAAACGAACTTGAACAAAAAAAAGAAGAACTTGAAGAAAAAAACAAAGAAATTATCACTCAACTTGAAAAAGTGTCTTCCATGACCAAAGAACAGGCAAAAAGTGAACTTGTTAAGGCAATTGAAGAAGATGCAAAACATGAGGCAGCACTCATGGTAAACAAAATTGAACAAGAAGCCAAAGATGTAGCAAACAAAAAGGCAACAAACATAATTTCCCTTGCAATTCAACGCTATTCAGCAGACATTACCAGTGAAGGCACTGCATCAACTGTTGCACTTCCAAGTGATGATATGAAAGGTCGTCTCATTGGAAGAGAAGGCAGAAATATTCGTGCGCTTGAACAAGCAACTGGAATTGACCTTATTATTGATGATACTCCAGAGGCAATTGTTCTATCGGGATTTGACCCAATAAGGCGAGAGATTGCAAGAGTTTCCATTGAAAAATTGATGCAAGATGGCAGAATTCATCCAGCAAGAATTGAAGAAACTGTTGCAAAAGTTAGAAGAGATATTGAGCAGGATATCAAGGAGACTGGGGAACAAGCACTTCTTGATTCTGGTGTTCACGGTTTAAATACTGAACTTGTGAAATTACTTGGAAGAATGAAATACAGAACAAGTTATGGACAAAACATGCTTAAACACAGTCTTGAAGTTTCATATATTGCAGGAATGATGGCAGATGAGCTTGGTGTTGATGGAATGGTTGCAAGGCGTGGTGGACTTTTGCATGATATTGGCAAAGCTGTTGATTTTGAGGTAGAAGGTTCACATGTTGCAATTGGTGTTGACCTTGCTAAGAAATATAAAGAAAATGACAAAGTAATCAACTGTATTGAGGCTCATCATGGCGATGTTGAGTTCTCTTGCGTTGAAGCAGTTCTTGTGCAAGCCGCTGATGTAATTTCTTCAAGCAGACCGGGTGCAAGAAGAGAATCACTTGAAAACTATATCAAGCGTTTGCAAAAACTTGAAGAAATTTCGAACTCCTTTAAAGGTGTTGAAAAATCTTTTGCAATTCAAGCAGGCAGAGAAATTCGTATAATGGTTCAACCAGAGGAAATTGACGATGCACAAGCACTATTCCTTGCAAAAGAAATTGCAAAGCGTATAGAAAATGAAATGGAGTATCCAGGGCAAATAAAAGTGAATGTCATTCGTGAAACTCGCTCAATTGAATATGCAAAATAAAAAATAATAATAGGCAAAAACTAATTAAATTAAAACTCTATCAATTTTGGATGAACTCCAAACAAGATAGGGTTTTTTATTATTCTAAAAAATGATTTTTTCTTTTGATTTTTATTAGGAAAATACCCTTTTATGTCTGCAAAATAATGTGGTAATGTAAAATTTTGTTTTTTTGCTTACTTTAAATTGCTATACAAAAAATTGTTCTTTATAATATAATAAAAATATGTATAAAATTTGTGATGCACATAACGATTTGTTATGTTTAAAGCCAGAAAAGATAAAGCAGTATAAAGACAACTTGCCAAATTCTGTAGAAAAAGTTTTTTGTGCCTATTTTTCATATGATAATACGCAAGCAAGTGTAGAAGACATGAAAAACAAGTTTGAAACAATGCTGACAGACAAAATGGTTCGCACAGTTGAAAATTGCTGGTTTGTAACGGAAAATAATTTTGAAGATTTTATTCAAACAAAACCTTTTTGTGCAACTTTGACGCACAACAAAACAAACCATTTGGCAGGTGGGGCAATGGATGTGGGCGAAGTTACAGATTTTGGCAGAAAAGTTATAAAGATGTTTGAGACAAATAAAATTGTGGTTGACCTAGCACACCTCAACAAAAAATCTTTCTATCAAGTTATAAATAATTTAACACTGCCACTTTTTTGTTCACACTGTGGTTTTACTTTCAGTTTTGAGCATCCCAGAAACCTTGATGATGCTCAAATAAAAGAAATCAAAAATTCTGGTGGATTTATTGGCATGGCATTTTATCCTGCATTTTACAATCTTTTGCTATCAACAAAACAGTTAACAGATATAATATGTTATTTTTGGGAGAAATATGGAACAGATACGCTTGGGCTTGGCACCGATTTTAACGGCATAACTGTTTATCCAGAAGAAATTAAAAACTATAAAGATATGCCAATTCTTGCACAAAGTCTTGAAAAAAGAGGAGCAAGTAAAAAAGAATTGGAAAAATTTTTCTCAAAGAATCTTCTTTCCTTTATGAAAAAAATAAAAATTATCACAGAAGAATGTTGAACAACATCTTTTAGCAAAAAATGAAAAAAGAAAAAATCGAGTTAGTCATAAAATATGACAAAAACTCGATTTTTTGGCTTAAAATAGGCATTTTAAGCACTTTTTGCTTGGCAGGGGGGGAGAGATTCGAACTCTCAACCAATGGTTTTGGAGACCACTACTCTACCGTTGAGCCACCCCCCTTTGAAGAAGAT
>CASEYA010000047.1 GCA_949291975.1 uncultured Christensenella sp. | reverse complement strand
CTGTTGTCGGAAGACTTCCGGGGTTCGAATCCCTGACCTCCCACCAGATAAATTGTTTTATTTTGCGGGTTTTTGAGATTTTTCAAAAACTCGTTTTTTATAGCATTACTATTTACACGTGAGATAAATATTTTTTCAATAAGTTTAAAATTTTATAGTTGCTTTTGTTTAATAAGTTAAAAAGTCTAATTTTTTAGACTTTTTATTTTGATAGGCATATTTCTATTTTTATATTGGATAAAATCAGCAATTTTAACAGTAATTTTAAGCTTGTGTTGATAAAGGTCAATCTTGACTTTTGGTGCGTTTTTTGATATAATAATTCTGTAGGAGAAAACAATGATAAGTGATTTTGAAAAATCTTTGGTTGTAAATGGAATAATTGATAAAAACGACATTAGACACAGCATTTTTGTGCCAAATCAATCTGAATATTTTGTTGGGTTTTGGTCTGGGTTTGAAGAATTTATGGCAAAATTTAATTTTTCTGGTGTTGTCAATTTTACATCTGAGAGCAGTGATGAACAATGTCATAAAGTGTTAAGCGATAAATTTTATGAAGATATTTTAAAAAACAAAGATAATTTTGAAAAAGCTGTATTTTTTATAAAAAATAATCCACATAGAGAACTTTCTTTTAAGTTCGTGGGAGATTCTAATGAAATTGAAGAAAGGGTTATGCAACCAAAAGACTTTGTTGAGCATTATATTGTAAACGAAGATTCATTTGGTGCTGAACCTGATATTTTAGAAAGAATTGACAATATAACAAACATTTTGAATCTGGAAAACTATTTGACAGAGTTAAATAGGCAACGGGTTGCAAGGGTTATAAAAGGACATACTTGCAGATTAAGTGGGGAACAGGCATTATATCTTTTTGAATGTTCAAGCGAAGAGTATGAAGATTTTTTTAATGCAGACAAACAGGATGAAAAAATTTTTGGCTTGAATAAAATGGAATATTTAACTCTTGTTAAAAGTTTTATTGAAAGGGAACAAATTAAAGATTTCAATCTTGGACCTAAACGAGAATTTGTTATGCGGGATATCATGGAAATGAAAAAGATTGACTTTCAAACATATGCCATGGAACTTTTTAATGAAGATGATGAAGAGATTTTGTTCAAGGTTCATGTTGACCCAGATTTTCAAAAACAGGTTGTTGCCAGCATACCAGAAAATTATACTAACATTGAAAAAGCGATTTATGTCTATGCAAAACTTTGCAGAATATTAAGCTATGACCCAGAATTCTATTTAGAAGGACAAGTTGGCAAACCTGCAGAAAAACACAGACAAATAGAAAATATCTCTTTAATAGGCAAGGAAACAAAAGATATTATATGTTATGACTTCACAGCACTCTATGCGTCAATTTTGCATGATATGGGAATTGATATAACTATTATTAGTGATAATGATACAAAAGAGTTTGGTGAAGGGCACTCAAGTTTAAAATTTATTGCTGATAAATTTTATGTGAAAGCAGACGCTGTTACTTCAATTTTTTCTGGAGATTTGATTGGTAGTAAAATAAACAGTTTTCCTAATGGAATAGAATGTCTGAACATATCAAATGAAACATATATGCAGTTTAATAAAATTCTTGATGATGTCTATACCCAAGTTTTAACGGAAGAAATCAAAAATCATCATTTCGACAAAAAAGAATATTCTTTTGAAAGTATGATTGACGGCTATCATAAAGTGTTTGATGATGTGTTGCAAGAGAAAAATTTTGAAGATAAACTTAATATAATGATAGCAAATGTTAGAAATAAAAACCTCAGCGACATGGACTCGTTGTTTTATATGAATCAATTAAGAAGAGCTGTTTTTTCAGAAAAAGAAAGACAAAATAATATCAGTCTTATAATCTTAAAGGAAAACTGTGAAGATAACCCAAAACCAAGTGCTGTTTTAACTTTAAGCAAGAATAATGAAAGAGAAAAAGAAGATAAAGACTATTATTTATATGATGTTGATACCAAAAGTTTTAAGTGGGCTCCAAAAGATATAATATATGAAAAATTGCAAAACAAGCAACTTGAATATGTTGGTGGAGAGAAGCCTTTTATTCCCAACTTAAGCAAGGTAGAATATTATGATGGATATGAAACGGTAATTGATTTTGAATAATTTTTCATCATTATTGTTGACTTTTTGATAAAAATTATATACAATATTTTTATCCTAATATTTTAGGTGGTAGATATTTATTTATCTACAGCTCCTTTTGGAGCTTCTCACTAAATTTTATTTAGTGTGTTAGGCGGGCTTTAGGTCCGGAGGCAAGGGTTTTTACTCTTGCCTTTTTACTTTTTATATAATGAAGTTTTTTTAACTTAGCTCTATATATAAAACAAGGTTGGTTTAGTCATTTATATTTTATAGAAAATTTTATAGCATAAAATTTTGGTTAATATGTTTTATTATAATTTTTTAAACTTTTAACAATAAAATGGTTTTATAATAGGAAAGCATATCTAATAAAATTGCAACACTTCAAACCAACACAAAAAAGGCTTTACAAAAAACAGTAAAGCCTTTTTTGTTAATTGTAAACCAAAAGTTAAAACTTTTATATCTTGGTTTTTTATTAAAACCTTAAAGATAACAAATTGTGCGAGTGCGACCATGATGTTTTATAATGTTTAAATTAAATCTGTGATATATGTGTTCTACAATATATTTGCCAAGATACCATAATTTTTTTGCCATTCCTTTTCCATAGGTGTTTATGAATAGGGGTTCAATTTTGTTAAGCAATCCAACAAAAGTTTTTTGCACAAACTTAAAACTTTCTTTTTTCAATGTTTTTTCACAATAGTTTTCCCGTTTTGAAACGCTAAATATCATGCCAGCAATATGTTTAGAAAAAACATATATAAATTCATTTACTTTTTTTATATATTGTTTAACATTCGCTGAATTATTTGCTTTTCCATTTTTTGCGTATTCATCAAAAATAATCTTATATTCCTTGTCCAGTTGTTCAACTGCTTGTGCAAGTTGAGGTTTTGTGGGGTAATTTTCACTAAAATGCATAAATGTGGCACGATATGCAAAAATTTCTGTCCAAAATCTTGCTCCAATTGCAATACCAGAATCAACAATTCTTTTGTGTGATATAAGGCTTGGGTTGATGCTGTAATATTTGTTGTGCATTATTTTATATAAATCATAGATATGAGCAAATTCATGTATGATGCTCATTGCTAAATTTTTGTCGCTATCATATTTTGCAGATTTTAACACATTGGAATGTAGACAAAAAACAAAGTTGTCTTTAAAGTAAACTCCAGCATCTTCAATTTCATCATTAATTAACTGTTTTGTTTCTTGTTCAATAATAACTATGTCTATCTTTACATCAAAATCAAAATTAATAAGAGCAACTTTTTTGGCAAAATTAAGAATTAAATCTTTATATTCATTAAAAAGGTCGTTGTTAGATTTTGTCTTTTTTAGTTTGTTAATTACTTTAATGGTATGCGTAAATTTTTTGTCCATGGTAAAATTATAGCATATAAATTTTAAAAAATAAAGTCCGTAAAAGGTGATATTATGTTAATTTAAAAAAGACTATGCGCAAAAAACACATAATCTTTTTCGTTTGGGTTTTTATTTTAATTTAATGCTATTAAAGTTCTTTTACTTTATATTTTGCTCTTGGCATTTTGTCTGTTGTAATATAGCCATAT
>CASEYA010000046.1 GCA_949291975.1 uncultured Christensenella sp. | reverse complement strand
CCAAATGCGCATAATAACAACACTCAATCAATCGCTGGTGGATATGAGCAAGTGGTTGAGCTTGAAAAAACAGTTAAACAGTTAATGACAATTTCAGGCGCTAATGAAATAAAAACATTTACTCTTATCGGTGAAGAAGATGTGTTAAAGTTAGGTATTGATAAAACCAATGATTTATATACAAAACAAATTAAAATCAGCAATCCACTTAATGCATATATGTCTGTTTTAAGAACTCAAATGTTAACTTCAATGTTGGGTGCGGTAAAATATAATATAAATCATAAAAATAAAAATTTTGCACTATATGAAGTGGGAAAGGTTTTTGTTAATGAAAATGAGAATTTAACCGAAAGAGAAATTCTAAGTTTTATATCAGTTGAGAAAGACAAAAACTTCTTTTCTGTCAAAAGCATAACTGAAATGCTTGCTGAAAAATTGGGAGTAACATTTAATTATGCGCAAGAGAAAAACATTGGAATGCATCCTAACATAAGTGCTGATATTATGATTGGAAAGCAAAAAGTTGGCAAAATAGGGAAAATTAGTCCAAGAATTACAAACAATTTTGAAATAAAAGACAATGTTTACTATTTTGAAATTGAGCTAAAAAATCTTCCATCAAAAAAAGTAAAAAAGGTAAAGGAACTGGCAAAATTCCCATCATCAAGTCGTGATTTAGCGTTTGTTGTTGATGCTGATATTCCTGTTGGAAGCATTTTAGAGCAAGTGCGAAAATCTGGTGGTAATATTTGTGAAAATGTTGAATTTTTTGATGTATATCAAAGTGAGCAACTTGGTGTAAATAAAAAAAGTGTGGCATTCAGTTTAACATTCAGAAGAAAAGATGCAACCTTAACACAAGAAGAAGTTAGTGGACAAGTTCAAATTATTATTGACACATTAGGTCAAAAATTTGATGCAAAATTGAGGGAACAATGATATATTTTGATAATGCCTCTACCACAAAAATTTTTAAAGATGTGGCAGAGTTTATGTGTGTTTACAGTCAAGAAAACTTTTATAATCCATCGGGTATATATAGTAAATCAATAAAAGTTTTCAGTGACCTTGAAAATGCAAAAAACAAACTGCGAGAATATCTTGGTGCAGATGATTTTCAGGTGGTTTTTACAGCGAGTGCAACAGAAGCAAACAATATTGCACTTAGTTCTTTTGCGCAAAAAAATAAAAAAATATTAATTGGTGGAGGAGAGCATTCTTCCATCTATGAAACTGCTCAACATTTAAAACAACAAGGCTTTGATGTTGATTTTGTGCATCTTACAACAGAAGGAAAAGTTGATGTTGATGATTTAACAAATAAACTGAATGATTCTGTTGGTTTTGTTTCTATTATGCATGTTAATAATGAAACAGGTGCAGTAAATGATATTGCTAATATTGCAAAAATAATTAAAAACAAAACAAAAAATGCAATATTTCACTGTGACGGTGTGCAAGCATTTTGTAAAATTAATACAAACTTAAAGCATTTGGGTGTTGATGCCTATACCGTTAGCAGTCATAAAGTCCATGGTCCACGAGGGGTTGGTGCACTTGTGTTTAGAAAAGAGTTGCCAATAAAAACGTTTATTTTTGGTGGTGGACAAGAGCAGAATATTCGCTCTGGAACAGAAAATGTTGCTGGCATAATGGCTTTTTTAATGGCGGTAGAAAAAATGCAAAAGAATTTAAAATCAAATTTTGAGCATGCCAAAATTTTGAAAGCAAGACTATTACAAAATCTGGGTGATATCAATTTTGTTTTGAATGGAAATCAAGAAAATGATTCACCATATATTGTTAGCCTCAGTTTTAAAACAAAAGGTGAGGTGCTATTGCATATGCTAGAAGAAGAGGAGATTTTTGTTAGCACAGGCTCGTCTTGTAATTCCAAGCACAAAGGCAACAGGGTTTTAACTGAAATGGGTAAGGATAAAACTAGCACAGATGGAAATATTCGTGTTAGTTTTTGTGAAAATAACACAGAAGAAGAAGTTGATATATTTTGCAAAGTGTTAAAAGAAAAATTAGATAAAATTAAAGGTTTAAACATATGGAAAAAGTAATTTTATTAAGGTATGGCGAAATTCATTTAAAAGGACTCAATAGAGGTTTTTTTGAAAAATTTTTAATAGAAAATATAAAAAAAGCAATTAGTTTTTCTGGAGCAACCATAAAAAAGATTGCTGGAAGGTATGTTGTTTGTGATTTTAATAATGAAAATCAAGAACAAATTATCGAAAAACTTCAAAAGGTTTTTGGTTTGCATTCTCTTAGTGTTGCGTTAAAACTGAAAACAGATATTGATGAAATTAAAAAATTTTGCGCAGAATTAGTCTTGGACAATAAGACTTTTAAGGTTGTTGTTCGAAGAGCTGACAAGCGTTTTCCAATTAAGTCAATGGAATTCGCTAAAGACCTTGGCGGGTTGATTTTGGATAATAATTCAAACATAAAGGTTGATGTGCATAACCCAGAAATTGAAGTAAAGATTGATATTCGTGAAGACGGTTGGACATATATTTCTTTTCAAGATATAATGTGCTATGGTGGAATGCCAGTTGGCACTGCTGGAAAAGGGATGCTTCTTTTAAGTGGTGGAATTGACAGCCCTGTTGCAAGTTTTTACATGGCAAAACGGGGAATGATTATAAATGCCGTTCATTTTTACAGTTTTCCATATACCAGTTTGCAAGCAAAAGAAAAAGTTATTCGTCTAGCAAAAAAAATGAGTGAATTTTGTGGACATATAAATTTGCATTTTATAAGCTTTACAAAGGTTCAAGAGGAAATAAACCGCTTTTGTGATAATAACTATATGATAATTTTAATGAGAAGAATAATGATGAGAATTGCTCAAAAATTATCAAGAAAAATTGGGGCTAACGCTATTATAACAGGAGAAAATTTAGGGCAAGTGGCAAGTCAAACCATTGAAAGTATAACAGCAACAAACGCTGTTGTTAATATGCCTGTGTTTAGACCTCTTATTGGTTTTGATAAGGTTGAAATTATTGATGTTGCAAAAAAGATTGGAACATATGATATTTCCATTGAACCGTTTGAAGATTGTTGCACTGTTTTCTTACCAAAAAAGCCTGTTACCAGACCAAAAATTGAAGATATTTTAGAGCAAGAGAAAAAACTAGACATTGAGAAACTTATTACTCAATGTCTAGAAAGTTGTGAAATAATAAAGATTTAATGATGAATGTTATATTAATAAATAGTGTAGTTTCGTATTTAATAAGCTAACTATTTTAAAACATCAAACTATCCAAAGGACCAGTTTTTTATTACTTTTCTAAAACTGGATTCTTTTTTTGTTTTATCAAAGACTGTTACAATATTACTTTTATTTTTTGCGTCACTATATTTATTCTTTGCTATAATATAATATTTATTTTCTCCGCTATTAGACATAATTGAATATGGGCTTGTGCAATTTTTATCGTAGAGTTCGTCATTTTCATAAATTTCATATTCTAAAAATTTATCCATATCCCAACTTAAAATAACTCCTTCATCATTTTTTTGTGCTGTTAAATTTGGAGATTTTACATTGACAAAGTTTTCACTTATATTTTTTGGTAAAAATTTTTCATTAAAGTAATCATACATAATATATCTGTCTGGGGTGTTTTCACTGGCTAAATTTAAAATATGTTTTTCTTGCCAATCTTTTAAATCTATTTTTGCTTTTATAACTGAATCAGGTTTTTCAAACCAAGAATGTTCTCTGTCTATTAAATTATTCCATGCAAGTTTATTAAGGTTAGCACCAATAGTTCCACCATTTTGATTGTTTGATAGGTTATTTTCGCTGTCGCCAGTTATGTTACCAACCCAAGCACAAATGGTATAGTTTTTGTTATATGACACACACCATGCATCTGTGTTTTGATTGTTTTGCATTGCGCCAACAGTTCCAGTTTTTGCCGATAGTTTTAGTGGTATTGTTTGCAATTTTTTGGCTGTGCCTTGCGTTATTGTGTCAGCAAGAACATCACTTATAAGAAAAGCGGTTTCTTTGCTTATAACTGGCTGAAAATTTGTTTTGTTTTCAAATATCGTTTTACCATTTGCATCTTCTATTTTTCTAATTAAAAAATAGGGGGCATATTGTCCGTTATTTGCAAAAGTTGCATAACTTGAAGCCATTTCAAGTGGGCTTATTCCGTGTTTCATTGCACCAAGGGCAAGAGCTAGATGATTATCCTCCGCATCAAACTCCATCCCCAAATTTTTTGCTATTTTTTTTGCGTTATCCAAACCAACATAGTCAAGTGTTTTTACAGCTGGAATGTTCTTTGATTGACTCAGGGCTTTTCGCACTGTTATATAGCCATCTGTTTTTCCATTAACATTTTCAGGTTGCCAAGTGCCAAACTTAATATCACTGTCATCAATTGGTGAGGCGGGGGATAAAATACCTTTTTCAAATGCGGGTGCATAGCATAAAATTGGCTTTAAAAGACTTGCGGGCTGTCTTTTTAAGTTTGCATTATTTGTTGTGGTAACAAGAGCAATAATGCCTGCTGTCGAATTGTCCAGAACACATAAAGTTCCGTCTATTTTTCTATTATATTTAAGAGATGACATTTGATTTTGAAAATTTTCACTTAAATTTGCTTGTAAATCTTTATCTAAATAGGTGTAGATTTTATAATTTGATAATGCAACATCTTTTTCCGAAAGATTTAATATGCTTTGTGCTTGCTTTAATGCTTCTTGATAATATGCATTTGCGCTTATTAGCACATTTTGAATAGATAAATCAAGAGGAGAATTTAATGCTTTATTATATTCTTCTTCTGATATAAAATTTTGTTCTTTCATTTGAGATAAAACCAAATTGCGTCTTTTAAGACAATTTTCTGCATTATTTATTGGTGAATAATATGATGGAGATTTTATCATCCCTGCCAAAGTTGCGCTTTGTGCAAGATTTAATTTATCTGCGTTGCAATCAAAAAAAGTTTTTGCCGCATTCTCAATGCCAATTGCTCCGTTACCAAAATAAATAACGTTCAGATATGTTTCTAAAATCTCTTCTTTGTTATATTGTTTTTCAAGTTCTAATGTTAAATATGCCTCTTGGATTTTTCGTTTTAATGTTTTATCACTGCTTAGATAAATATTTTTAATAAGTTGCTGACTTATTGTAGATGCACCTTCTTTTGCATATCCACTTTTTATGTTATTAAATACCGCTTTTAATATTCGCTTGTAATTAAGTCCATGATGTGAATAAAAGTCCTTGTCTTCAATTGCAATAAAGGCTTGATACACATATTTAGGCAAATCTTCCAGTTTAACAAAACTTTTTCCGCTGGCAGTGGTAAAATCTAGTTGATTATCATCAATATCATAAAATGTTAATTGACTGTTAAAATTTGAGAGAAGGTTTTTGTTTGCTAGAAGAGAAGTGTCAAGTTCTTTTATTGCAATAAAACAATAAATAATAGCACTAAATAGCAAAACAAGCAAAACAGTTAACAGAATTATTGATATCTTTGCAATCTTTTTCATATATCCCTCTTTGTCTTATTATGTGATAATTTGCACCTTTAATTCTTTTTTTGTTGAGTTTATTTTTATTTTGTTGTATAATATACGTTAGGAGAAAAATTATGCAAATAGGAAAATATTTTATATACACATATGGCTGTCAAATGAATGTTCATGAATCAGAAAAAATTGCAGGAATTTTAAAAAGCAGGGGATACCAGTCTGCAGATAAACCAGAGGATGCTGATATCATTGTTTATAACACTTGCTGTATCAGGGAAAGTGCTGAACAAAGAGCAATGGGCAACATTGGCAATGCAAAACCTTTAAAAAAGAAGAACCCAAATCTAATTGTTGCAGTTTGCGGATGTATGCCTCAACAGAAAAATGTTGAAAGCATGCTTAAACGAAAATTCCCGTTTATAAACATTATATTTGGTGCAAACAATGTTGAATATTTTGGTCAATATCTTGATTTATATTTACAGCAAAGAAAATATAAGGCTTTTATTTTGGAAGACCAAAATTACCAAACAGGCGAGGAAAAGATTGATATAATTCGAGATAATATGCTTTCAGCATATGTCAACATAACATATGGGTGCAATAATTTTTGCACATATTGTATTGTGCCTTATGTTCGGGGTAGAGAAATCAGTCGTCCACCAGAAGATATAATGCAAGAAGTAAAAAATCTTGTTGAAATTGGAAAGTATAAAGTTATAACACTGCTTGGTCAAAATGTTAATTCATATGGTAATGATTTCAAAGATAAAAACATAAACTTTCCAAAACTTCTAGAAGCAATTGCAAATCTTGATGGAGATTTTGAAATAAGATTTATGAGCAGTCATCCAAAAGATTTTTCTGATGAACTTATTGATGTTATAGCAAAAAATAAAAAAATTAGTCGAGCAGTTCATCTTCCAATTCAAAGTGGCAGTAATAAAATTTTAAAACTTATGAACAGAAACTATACAAGGGAAAAATATATCACAATTGTGGAAAAATTAAGAGCAAAAATTCCTGATATAACCCTTTCAACAGACATTATTGTTGGATTTCCTGATGAAAATGAAGAAGATTTTAATGAAACGGTAAATCTTATAGAAAATGTAAAATTTACCAATGCTTTTATTTTTATGTATAGTAAAAGAAAAGGAACTTTGGCTGAAAAAATGCCAAATCAAGTTCCTATTGAAATAAAAAGGCAAAGAATACATTTTCTGTTGGAAATTCAAAAACAAATTACAAACAACTATTTTAACAATTTAATTGGAAAGGTTCAAAAAAGAGTTTTAATTGAAGAAGAAAAGCCTACGCAGTTTATAGGTAAAACAGACTGTGGCAAGATTGTCAAATTAAAAAAGAATGATGGAATAGTAGTTGGTGATTTTGTCAATGTCTTAATAACTGATTACAGTGGCGGAAATCTATATGGGGAGGTTAAGTAATGGCACTTTCAAAAATGATGCAACACTATGTTGATTTAAAAGAAAAAAATAAAGACTCAATTGTTTTTTATCGTCTTGGTGATTTCTATGAAATGTTTTTTGAAGATGCGCAACTTGTATCAAAACTTCTTGGTATAACACTAACAGGTAAAGATTGTGGACTAGAGAAGAAAGCACCAATGTGTGGTGTTCCTTATCATAGTGCCGATACATACATTGCAAGACTACTAGACCTTGGATATAAGGTTGCAATATGTGAGCAATTGTCTCAGCCAAAGGCGGGTCAAATTGTTGAACGTGATATTGTGCGTGTGATAACACCAGGAACAGTAATGGAAGAAAATATTTTGGAAGCAGAAAACAACTTTATTGCTTCTGTTTGCTTGGAAAATGAAAACAAAATTGGACTTTCTTGGCTTGACCTTTCAACTGGTGAATTTTTCATGTGTCAATTCATCGGAACAAATGCATTAAACAATCTTAACGACCAACTTGTAACAATTAAACCAAGTGAAATTATATCCAACTCAAAGGCTTATAATGCAAGTTACAACTTGATGTGTGTTAAAACCGAAATTGTTCCAAAATTTTATAAATTTTTAGATTTTGCCTATGATTTTTCTAATTCATCCAAAAAACTGTTAGAGCAATTAAGAATTGGAAGTTTAGCAGTGCTTAACTGTGCTGATAAAACAGAAGGGGTATGCGCAGCAGGAGCACTGTTGGAATATATTACTCAAACGCAAAAAAGAAGTTTGAGTCATATAAATAAAATCAACATTCAAAACAGTGACGATTTTCTTTATCTTGATGCAAATGCTAAATTAAATCTTGAATTAACCGAAACAATTTTTGAACGAAAAAGAAAAGGGTCTTTAATTTGGGTTCTTGATAAAACTCAAACAACAATGGGAAAAAGGACACTGGTAAATTGGCTTGATGCTCCGCTGAGGGACGAAATAAAAATTAATGAACGCCTTGATGCTGTTGAAGAATTAATGAAAAACAATATTGCCAGAGACGATTTAAAAGAAATTTTTTCTGTTTTTAGCGATATAGAACGAATTTGTGGAAGAGTATCTTATGGAAATGTTGGACCAAAGGGTTGTGTCGAAATTCAAAAGTCTTTAAAAAAATTGCCTGCAATAAAAAACATATTAAAGCAATTTTCTTCCAGTCTTTTACAAAATTGTTATCAAAACATTGCTGATTTCAGCTCTCTTCAACATCTTTTAGAAAATGCCTTCATTGAAAATGCTCCTTCATCGGCAAGGGATGGAAATTTTATAAAGCCAGGCTTCAATGCTCAACTAGATGAACAAGTTGATGCAATGACAAATGGGCGAAAGTGGATAGTTGAGCTGGAAAACAAAGAGAAAGAGAAAACAGATATTAAGAACTTAAAAATAAAATATAATAATATTATTGGTTATTTTTTTGAAGTTCCAATTTCACAAAAAGATAAGGTTCCTTTCTATTTTACAAGAAAGCAGACACTTGCAAATAGTGAACGGTATTCATCAGATGATTTAAATAAACTTGCAGAAATTGTTATAGGCGCTGAGGATAATGTTTTCAATTTGGAACAAAAAATATTTGGTGAAATAAAGGATGAAATTCAAAAACACATTGAAAAAATGCAGATTGCAGCAAAACAAGTTGCCATTGTTGATGTTTTAATTTCATTTGCCACTGTTTCATTGGAAAATAGATATGTAAGACCTGTTATCAACAAATCTATTGACCACATTAAGATTGTTGCAGGAAGACATCCTGTGGTTGAAAAACTTAACAAAGAACAACGCTTTGTGCCTAATGATACAAATTTATCTGATGAAAGTAGAACTTTAATTATAACTGGTCCAAATATGGCAGGGAAAAGCACATATATGCGTCAAGTGGCTTTAATAACTTTAATGGCTCATCTGGGATGTTTTGTGCCAGCAAGTGTGGCAGAAATTAGCATTTGTGATAGAATTTTTACCAGAATTGGAGCAAGTGATAATCTTGGAATGGGACAAAGCACCTTTATGGTTGAAATGATTGAGGTTGCAAGTGTGCTGGAAAATGCTACAAATAAAAGTTTGCTTATACTTGACGAAATTGGTCGTGGGACATCTACATATGATGGTTTGAGCATTGCATGGGCAGTGGTTGAATATATAACAGAAAAAATAAAAGCATTCACATTGTTTGCAACTCACTATCATGAAATCACAGAACTTGAAGGAAAATTAAGTGCAATTAAAAACTTTCAAGTTGCAGTTAAAGAATTTGATAATACCATTATATTTTTACACAACATAATTCCAGGCAGTGCAAACAAAAGTTTTGGAATTGAAGTAGCAACACTTGCTGGAATTAAAAAAGATGTTGTTGAACGAGCAAAAGAAGTTTTGCATTTTCATAAAGAATTAAATCTCAATAATTCTGTTGACGGGCAAGTTTTGTCAATAAATGAAAATGAAAAACATGAAAATAATGACAAAGCTATAAAAGTTATGAATGAATTAAAAAACATAGAGCCAAATTTATTAACGCCTCTTGAAGCAATTGCAAAACTGGCGGAGTTAAAAGAAAAATTAAAGGAGTAAAAAATGGCAAAGATAAATGTCTTAGAACCAAGTGTTTTTAATAAAATAGCAGCAGGTGAGGTTGTAGAAAGACCAGCTTCGGTTGCTAAGGAACTCATTGAAAACAGCATTGACGCTGGGGCAAGTGTTGTTGATATTTCTATTGTTAATGGTGGTATTTCTTTAATTGAAGTTAGTGATAATGGAGCTGGAATTGAAAAAGAAGAAGTGTTAAAAGCATTTTTGCCACATGCAACAAGCAAAGTTAGTTCTGCCGATGATTTGAGTGAAATCTTAACACTTGGATTTAGAGGAGAGGCTCTTGCATCAATTGCTGCGGTAAGCGAAGTAACAATGACAACCAAAACAAAAGATGAAGAGCTTGGCACTGAAATTAAAATCAGCGGTGGTGAAGTTGTTGAGCAAAAACAGGTTGGCACAACAACGGGAACAAGAGTTCAAGTAAGAAACTTGTTTTACAATATCCCAGTTAGATATAATTTTTTAAAAAAGCCAAAACAAGAAGAAATGGCTGTCAGTGAAATTGTTTCTCGTTTGGTTTTGGCAAACCCGCAAATTGCTTTTAAATATATTGTAGATGGAAAAATTGTATATCAAAGCAATGGTGAAGGTTTGGAAAACTCGCTTTATAGCGTTTATGGTTCATCAGTTATGAAAAATGTAATTCCGCTTGAATATCATGAAGATGATGTTCATATATGTGGTTTCATTGGTAAACCAACCTTCACTAAGCCAAATTCAACATATCAAACTATTGTAATAAATGGAAGATATGTTAACTCACGATTAATAAGCACAGCGGTTGGCAGAGTGTATGAAGATTATATGATGACAAGGGCATACCCGTTTTTTGTGCTTCATTTTGAAGTTCCAATTGATAATGTTGATGTCAATGTTCACCCAAATAAATTGGAAATAAGATTT
>CASEYA010000045.1 GCA_949291975.1 uncultured Christensenella sp. | reverse complement strand
AGGTAAATAAGTGAAACTAATTTTTGGACTGGGTAACCCAGAAAAAGCATATGATAACACACCGCACAACCTTGGCTTTGCTGTGGTAGACAATCTTTGCAAGGAATTTGGTGGCAGTTTTAAAAAGAAAAAAAACGCCCTTATTGCAAAAATTGCTGAAAAAGATGTTATTTTAATTAAACCCCTTACCTATATGAATCTAAGTGGAGATGCTGTTAGATATTTTGTTAAAAAGCTCAAAATACCACTTGAAAACATCCTTATCATCCTAGACGACATAGACATTCCAGCGGGAACAATCAGGCTAAAACACCAAGGAAGCGCTGGCACACATAATGGTCTAAGAGACATTGTCCACAAACTTAACACTCAAAACTTTTCTCGCCTGCGTGTTGGTGTTGGAAAACCTGAAAACAAAGACCTTGCAGACTTTGTGCTTTCTAAAATGACCGGCACCCTGAAAAAAGAGACTGACCAAGGCATTGCCCTTGCCACTGAAAAAGCAAAGGAATTTATTGAAGAAAATATAAAAGAATAACAAAATATTGCTTGTTAGTAATATACACAAAAAAAGTTTTTCATTTTTAAACAAGTTTTAAAATTTTTTAGACTTGTTTTTTTAAATCAAAAAGATTGAATATTTAAAAAATTCACAAAAATTAAAAGAAAAAAATTGTTTTTATGTTATAATGAACATATAGGAGAATTTTTTCATGCTGAAAATAGGTATAAACACAAATTGTGAATGTGGTAACAGCGACACTGAAATTTTAACAAACATAAAAAATGCAGGCTTTGAAAACATTATGCTTTCATATAAAGCCAAAAACTTTCAAGCAAGCATAGACAAAATTAACTCTTTGGGGCTTGATGTCTCATATTTTCACATAGACAACAATCACGCAAATGACCTGTGGGCTGTTGGAGAGTCGGTTAACAATTATCTTCAAAGTGTTATCATGCAAATTGAAAATTGCAAAAAGAACAATATTTCAATTGCAGTCATGCACGCAACAAAGGGAAGTCCAAGTGATTTTGCACTTAAACCAAGCAAGCAAGGTCTGAAAAACTTTCAGGAAATTTTAAAAGTCTCTAACAAATGCGGGGTTAAAATAGCCCTAGAAAACATTGATTGTTACAGCATTAAACATCTTTGTTATTTGCTTAATCATTTCAAAGATGAAAATTTGGGCTTTTGCTATGATGTTGGACATCATCATCTTTATAACCCTGAAACAGATTTACTTAAAAAATTTGGAGACAGGCTGTTTGCTGTTCATCTTCATGATAACCTGATGGACTGGCATGCTGGCTTTGACCACACAAGAGATTTACATCTTCTGCCTTTTGATGGCAAGATTGATTTCACAAAGGTGTGCAAAAAGTTGAAAAAGATAAAATATCAAGGCGTTATTATGCTGGAAGTGCATAAAAAAGCCTGTGGCAACCCGCAATTATATGAGAACATGAAAAACAAAGATTTTTTGATTGAAGCCTATAAAAGAGCAGAAAAAATTGCTGAAATGGTAGAATGAAAAATTTTGTAATTAAATCATTTTCTATTAAAACATTTTTACTTTACAAAACTAAAAAATTTTTTGCCTAAATTTATATAAAACTTTAAATATAACTATAACAAATTATCAAAAAAACCAGTGAAATCACTGGCTTTTTGTTTATCTAAATTCCTCAACAAGTTGGTTGATAACGCCGTCGAAATATGTCATCTCACCGTCCTTTTTAAGACTGGTTAAAACTGAACTTTCATGTGCTGAATAATTTGAATATGAAATTTGTTCAATCACATAGTCAAGCAAACTTTTTGAGTTTGTATCATTGTTGTTAAGTGGATTTAGGTTATAGTCATTAAGTTGTTGAAGGGTTACATTTTCTACATTTGGTGTTGGGGTAATTTCACCAAGATAGATGATGATGTGATAACCACTGTAACTTGGTGTTTGTGTTTCGCCACTGTTGTCTTCATAGCCAACTGTTTCGTCAATTTCAACAAGTCCGCTGATTGAACCAACGCCCTGGCTTCTTAGGCTTCTACTTTCATTTGCAAAAGGTGTTACCATGCTGTCGCTGTCTGGGTCGGTTGGAATATAGTAGGCATAGTCTGCATTGTTTGCGCCGTCATCCATGTTGTATTTATAGATAAATTCATTGAAAATTTGAATTTTGTCACTTGCACTTTTGCCTTCAAACCTGCTTTCAAGTTCTGCAAGAATTTGTTTTGCTGTCTTTTCTTCACCCGTCACTCTGTTTTGGAATTTCATGTTTCTTTTAAGTTCGCTAACTACATAGTTATATTCTTCTTCAGAAATATCATCATTTTCAAGTTGAGTCTTATATATTTCAAGTTTTGCAACATCTTCATCGCTCCACTTTAACAAAACGTGAGACACTTGGAACCAACCCTCAGCATTTTGATGATATAAAACCGCTTCACTGCGTCCTGTCATTGCTTTAGTATAGTTTTGATAAACAATTTCTCCGTCAACAACTGATGCTGTTGAATAACTTTCTTTTTGTTCGTCATATAATTCTTTATAAGTTGATATCACAAGGCTTTCGTTTATAACATCAGTTTTATTAAAATTTTCTTGGAAAACTGTTAAAAGCTCGTTCTCATAATATGCTTCAAATAAATCGTCAAGTTCACGATAGAAAACTTCATATGATGATGTGCTTAAATTTTTACCATTTTCTTCTGCTCTAAGATTTGAGATATATTTTGCAAATGCGTTGTCACTGTATCTTTCGCCTTCGTCATTTGTTGTGCTGTGGTTGTTTCCGTCCCAATAGTTTGCACGGAAGTTGTTATATGCACGCTGAGCAAGGTCACTTATTTTCATGCTGGCAATTTTATCTTCAAGAGAGTCAAAACCCTCCATTTCTTCATCTGTGAACTTGAATACATCTGCTGAATATGTTTCAACTTCTTCTGGTTGCTCTTCCACCTTTTGAAGCACACCGTTTTTATATTCATATGTGCTTTCATAGGTTGCATATGGTGCCTGATAGCCTGTAAGCTCTTCTTTGGTTTCCTCACCTGGCAAAACTCGTTCTTTGCCGTCAGCTGAAAGAAGATTGTTTTCAATGCTTAAAATACTGCTGTTGATTGAAGCATAAACGCTTTCCCAAACATCATTGATTTGATTTTGTGTGAGTGTAATCTTTCCGTCGCCATTTTTCAAATATTCAACCATGATTTTCTGGTTTAAAAGTTGTGTTGCTGTGCTTTTAATTCCGTCATAGGTAACCTCACCTTGATCGTCAAAATAATAGTTGCCATAGTTATAATATGCTTCATAAACCTCTTCAAGAGAAACAGATATATCTCCATAACTTGCAACCGTTTGATTAAGATATTTGCTTGTGTTAAGTGTCCAAAGGTTACATCCAGCAAAAGTGAATGAAAAACAGAACAAACACAATAAACAAGTCATAATTTTATTAAACTTTTTCACAAAAATTCCTCCAACAAGATAGTATCTTATATTATAAGCCATTTCTTGCAATAAATCAATTGTTTTCGACCAAATTTTTT
>CASEYA010000044.1 GCA_949291975.1 uncultured Christensenella sp. | reverse complement strand
TGTTTGATAAATTTACCATAATCTCGCCGATTGCATTCATAGTTTCTTCATTAAAGGTCTCTTGATGAACTTCAACGCTTCTTCCATCTGCTGTTGACATTGTAAACGATGAAAGTCTTCCAGAAAGAAGCTCATATATTGGTCTTAACACACACATAAGTGTTGCTTCACTGTTACCCAAGTCTTCTATGTTAACACTATAACTTGTAAGCCTTATTTGAACCTCTAAACTTTCCGTTGCTTGTGCAAGTAAATTTTCAAAATATCCAACTTTTCCTTCACTTGCGTTGTTTAAAAGTTCACCAGCAGAGACAAATTCTTCTTCACCTTTTACTCCGTTAATTGTTGCAGTAACATAATATTGCCCAGCGGAATAAAGGAAAAATCTGTTAGATTGGTCATCTATTATAAATTGTTCCACTTCTTCTTTGCTGTTCAATGAAATTGTTGTTTCGTTGCTATTTGTCTCATATAAAGAATATGACTCTGGAACAACCACATTTTTATCAAAGCCAATATAAGATGTTAATATTCCATTGTTAAAAGTAAAATCGTTATATACTTTAATTTGATTTACTTCCGCATAAATAACAACATTACCCTCTGGCATAGTAAATGAATAGGTGCCTGTTTCACTGGTTAGCACATTTTCCTGTTCATTTCCTTCAACAAGATAATAAACCTTTTCAAGTTCATAGATGCAATCTTCTGTTGCTTTGTCTACAACAACATCAAATGTGATAGTATCACCCTTTTTTGCCTCATCTGTTTGCAAGGTGATTGTCGCATTTTGTGCTTCTGTTACAATGCTATATGTTGCATCACCACAGGCAGAAAGCAACATTCCACATGGAACAATCAGGCAAAATGCAAATAATAATCCTAAAATTTTTCTTTTCATAACCCCTCCTTTAAGCTATATTAGCAAGTGTTCGAGCAAACAGTATTTATAACTTAATAAAAGTATAAATAAAAAATTACTAGAAGTCAATCAAATGGGTAATATTGGCAAAAAATTAACAAAACTATTTGCTCTTATTTGATGCTTGCCAAATTTACTGACTTTTAGTAATTTTTTTGGTTATATATCAAAAAATAAATTATTTTGTGAAATATCAAGGGCAAAATCTTTTAACTTTCTTATAAGTGGAATTAAAAATTTTGTGTGCTCAAATGCTTTCTTGGTGTCTGTGGTATAATCAGCAATTTTTGAAAGTTCAATTAAATCATTTAAAGAGTTTGTTTCAAAAAATAATTTATCTGAAATGCTTTTTTGAATTTCTGTGGGCAATTTGAAATATAATTGATTTAACGAAAGGTTTTTTTCATAAGGAATGTTAAATTTTTCCAAAATATACTCACAAAGAAATTTTCCCGCAAAGCCATAGTTTATTGCAATGGTAACACTGATGATTGGCAGTGGAATATATGCAAACATTCTTTGGCGAACGCAATCTTCTGCGGCGTAGTAGAATGACAATCCACTTGATAAAATTTTATATTCTAATTCGTTGTCTTCTGCAAATTGAATTTGCTTTTTCCCCATTTCTTTTAATTTTTCATATGCAATTTCAAGTTCACTTTTATTTGCTTGAATTTTCTGCTCGGCATTTTGAGCAAGTGAATTACTAAACATTTTTTCCTCCTTTTTTCTAATTATAATATTTTTATAAATATTTTGTCTAAATAGAGAATAAAAAACATGATTATTTTTTTTATAAACATTAAAAAATTATCAAAAAATGTCGAAAAAGGTTAAACAAATATAAATTAAGTTACAATTTAAAGCTTTTTTACTTTTTTTGCCGAGCGCCTAAAAAATTTTTTTAATATTTTACTTTTTATAAGTTGAATGTTATTCTGGTTGTGAGGTGTTAAAATGGCTAGAAAAATTGTTATTACCAGTGGTAAGGGTGGGGTAGGCAAAACAACCATTTGTGTTAATTTGGGAATGGCTCTTGCAAGGCAAGGGCTTCGTGTAATGCTGTTAGATGTTGATATTGGTCTTAATAATCTTGATGTTGTTTCAGGTGTTGAAAACAGAGTTGTTTTTGATATTGTTGATATAATAGAGGGTAAATGCCGACCAAATCAAGCACTTGTCCAACATCCAAGTTGTCCATCGCTTTATATTTTGCCAAGTGCTCATTCGTATAATGTTGGAAAAGTTGATGGCAACACATTAAGGGCAGTGGTTAATAGCTTGTCTAATAATTTTGACTATATTCTAATTGATTGCCCTGCTGGAATTGAAATGGGTTTTCATCGTGCTGTGTTTTGCGCAAGCGAAGCAATTATTGTAACCACGCCACATATTTCTGCTGTTCGAGACGCAAACAAAGTGGCTTCTTTATTAAATGGCTATTATCTTAACGAAATCTCTTTGGTTTGCAATCGCCTGCGTGCTGACCTTGTTCTTTCAAACAATATGTTAAAGGCAAAAGAAATTGCTTCATCGTTAAATTTAAAACTACTGGGAATTATTCCCGAAAGTGATGAAATTTCATCTTCATCAAGTATATATGGAGATGGCATTGCAATTGATGAGCAAAGTGAGCATGCCTTTAAAATTTTAGCAAACAATCTTCACAGTGGTAGCAATGAACTGTTTGACTACACACAAAAATATAAGGGATTTTTTGCAAAAATAAAAAACAAACTTAAAAGAAGATTTTAAATTTGCAAAAAATTCCATCAAAAAATACTATAAAATGCTGTTTTTTATATGTAAAAATCAAAAAAACAAGAAGGAGGGCAAAATGTTTAAAACTCGAGGTATTGAAAAATTAAAAAAGGTTTTAATAAATGACAAGCATTTTCATCCAAATTTTTTTGCTGATTTAATTAGAAGTGAAATGTTCAAGGCTTTATCAAATTATATGGAACTTTCACCAGATGATGTTTTGGTTAATATCAGCATTGATGAACAAGGGGAATATGTTCTGCGCCTAAAAGCCAAATGCCAAAGACTAAGAGTAATGGGCATATTGCCAAAAGGGGTCTAAATGAAAAAGTTAAAATTTACCATTCATCCGCTTTTTGTTTTGCTTATGTTTGTTTTCATCTATCAAGGGTTGTTTGAACTTTTGCTTGCATATTTGATAACAATAATTCTGCACGAGTTTGCACACTATCTTGTTGCAAACAGGCTTGGCTATCATCTCAATCGTTTTACTCTTATGCCTCATGGAATAAGCCTAAGTGGGAAAAATGTGCTTTTTTCCTATAAGGATGAAATTTTAATTGCGCTTGCTGGCCCGCTTTGCAATTTTATTCTTGCTATTCTATGCGTGGCACTTTGGTGGGTTTTCCCTGTTACATATGTGTATACTCAGCTTTTTGTTCTGGCAAATGTGATAACAGGTGCAATAAATCTTCTTCCAATTTTCCCAATGGATGGTGGCAGAATTGCTCTTGCTTTTTTAGGACAAAAAATAACAAGAAAAAAAGCATATAAAATTTTAAAAATTGTTGGACTTGTTGTGTCTTTTCTTTTGCTTGTTGGTTTTGTTATAACAACTTTTTTTGTGGTTAATTTTAATTTGCTTGTAATGTCTATATTCTGCTTTTTAACTGTTATTTGGGAAGATAAAACCAACATCTATCAAAAAACAAGTTTTCTAGATAGCAAAACAAGTGGGTTAAAAAATGGGCTTGTTGTGCGAGAAGTTGCTGTTCACGAGGATACAACACTTTATAAACTTGTATCACAGGTAAGGGCAGACAGCATAACCAACTTTCGAGTTTTAAAAAGTGATTTATCAGTTTCTGGCTATATAAGTGAAAATCAACTGGAAAAATTGGTGCAAATTTATCCAGCCAGTGCAACATTAAAAACAATTTTAAGTTAAAATATTAGTTGTTTTAATTGTGTTAAATAATTTTTTGTGTTAAAATAGGCAAAGAAAATAAAAAAGGTTTAACAAATGAACAGTAATTTGATAGAGTTTTATAGAGATTTCTTCAAGGGTAAAGAGCAAGGAGAGGTGCTTTATAATTTCTTTTCCTCTTCATCAGCACATAAGGCGGATGATATTCCAGATACCGATTTCAGCATAAGTGACCTCTCTTTGCTGGCGGAATTTTTGCCAAGTGAAGAGTCTGTTTATATGCGCAATTTTTTAAGTTTTATGCTCATGCATAAAAAATATTCTGCGCTTATAACTTTTTTTGGTAAACTTTTTGTTTCCCACATTGGCAAAGTTGTTTTTGCTAGCAAAAATCAAAAGGATTTTGATATTACAGAAAGAAATTTTGACCGTTTTATAGAAAGTGTAATATACACCAACTTGCCTTTTGCAAAGTGGAGTGATTTTTTGTTTGCTATCCTTGGCTCAAATAATACCTCCATTTTGCACAAATGGTATCGTCCAGCAAGAGATTATGTGCTTGATTTATGCCAAAAAGATGAAAAGAAGTTCTATAAATTTACCTATGACAATTTTGCTAATTATGGAATGCTCATATTTGAATTTTTGATTGGTAATTCTGTGCCATCCGCAATTAATGAACTTATAAAACTATATCTTTATCATTCTTTTAAAGAAGAAAGACAGGTTAAAAACATTTTAAAACAGCATTATGCAGAGGTTAGGGAATATCTTAACCAGCAACAAAAAAATGGCAATTTAAGCGTTGAAATTGTTATAAAATTGCTTCTGCTTTTTAAAAATCAAAAAGATGTTGTCTCAGCACTGCAAAACATATATTTTCATGAAAAAGATAATAATTTAAAGAAGATAATTGCCGACAATGTCAAACTTTCAGCTTCAAATAAGCCAAATTTTGCTCAGTTTAAGAAAAATGCTCAGCGCTTTGATGAAAAGCAGTGTAGTTTTGATGTTTCTTCTTTGCCAGAGCTGATTTTTTATAACAATGAAAAAGCAAGCACACAAGTGGTTAAATATATTGTAAGTCTTTATCAAAGTTTGTGTTCAACAAGTGCTTGCTTTGAAAATGGATATCTAAGGTCCTTTTTTGAACCAAAAAGTTTAAATGCTTTTTGTTTACAGCTTTCTTCTCACATAATAAAGCCAGTAAAAGATGATAAAAAAGATTGGATTTTCTGTTTGGTTGCACAAAATATTTCTCCAAATGGTGCATTAACTGTTTTGCTTAAAATGATTGAAAACAAGAAGAACTCTTCGCAAAACATAGATAAATTTGTTAGAATTTTTGTAAAAGAGCAAAAAGCAGAAAGTTTACAACTCTTCAAAGAGTTAAATCCACTGGAATTTGAGCATCGCCTTATTTTAAATGCACTTTTAAAAGGCTTCATTGAAACAGAAGAGTTGGCTCCACTAGAAATTGAAGCGTTAAAGGACAAAATGGTTCCACATTTCAGTCTAAAAGATAACATACTTAATGTTGATGGTTGTGCTATTGTTATCAAACCAAATTTTGAGGTGGAAATTCAATCTAATGGTGCAGAGATAACAAAAAATGTTTTGGTAGAGAAAAAAAGGTTAGAGCGTGAAATCATCAGGCAGTCCAAAAGGCTTGAAAACGCAATGATAAGCGGAAGACTTTGGTCAAGACAAGATTTTAATGATTTTATAATAAAAAACCCCTTAATGAATTTTCTTGCACAAAAACTTTTGTGGGGTAAATATATAGATAACACCCTTATAAGTGTGTTTAAAATTGAAAATAATGCTTTTATAAATTTGATGTCTGTTAAGTCAGATAAAATGACCGACTATCAAATTGGCATTTTTCACCCAGTTGAATTCAGTGAGCCAGATTGGGTATATATGTTTAATGGAAGGCAATCTCCTTTTAATCAGTTATATGTTGATGTATTTCCAAAATCAAAGTTTGATGCATATGCATCTGTTGTAAGCAGATTTAATGGTTTTTTTGTTAACAGTCAAACATTTTTTGAACGAATGGAAAAATTTGGTTGGAATTATGCCAGACCAACCATGAATGGATATTTTTCTAGTTTGCAAAAAATAAATAATGACCTTCAATTGTTGGCTGAACTTGATTTTTCTTCAAAAGCATATCAAGATATGCATAATGGTAGCGCAAGTTTGCAAGAACTGAGATTTTATCGTTTGGAAGATGTGATAAAAACTGGGAATAATTTTATAACAAACAAAACAAAAGCCCTAGATATTGGCTCGGTTAATGAGCGTTTTTTCTCAACAATTCTATATGAAATCACAAATGCTGGTAAAAAATAATAATTAAAAGCCAAATAAAAGATTTCAAAAAGGGTATTGCATTATTTCATGTTTTGTGTTATAATAAGCATACAAAGAAAAAAGGAAGTTCAAAAAATGGGGATTTTTGATAAATTCAGAAGGAGAAGCACGGAAGAAAGAGTAGACCTTCCAGACGATGCTGAGTTACAAGACCTTTATAAATCAGCAAAAAGGTCAAGGCGTGTTCATATTGCTCTTGGGCTTGTTGCGGCAGGTCTTGTTGGCTTTTTGATTGCTGGAATGCTTTCTTTTGGTGGTGTTTTTGCTGCATTCGGTCCAATGTGGTATGCAATAAATGGAACACTTGCATTTTCTGCAATAGGATGTGCAGTTGGTTCTGCTGTTGCATGGGTTGTAAACAGAAAGAATCGTTTAAAAGTTCGTCTTCTTGAAGAAAGTAGAAAAAGAGATGAACGCACAAACAAGCGTGGTCAGCCATTGGATGCTAAGGCTATAAACAAAAACGAGGCAAAATTTGCTAAAGATTTAGCAAAGGCTGAAAAGAAGAAGGTTCTAACAGAAAAAGAATTTGAATATTTGAAAAATCGTATTCATGATGGTGTTGATAGAACAGACGAATCAGTTAAAGATTGGAGAAACAAAGAGACATTAACTTTGGCAGAAAGTTTGAAAATTCTTGAAACTTTTGATTATACTGATGAGCAAAAACAAAAAATCAAGAATGAATATAATACTACCGAGAAAAATGCCAAAATTGAATATGTTAAATTTATTGGAACTGACGGCAACACATATGGAAGTGTTGATGTTGCTGCTGCAGACAACGATGTTTGCTACGATATGATTCGTTATGACTTGATGAATCTTGTTAATAAAACACAGGGTATAGCAAGGGTTGTTATTAAGCACACAGTAGACGGAACACCTCTTTTGGCTAGAAAAACAGTTATTGAGGGAACTGATACATTTAACAAAGATGATATGAATGCAATAAAGACTTCTATTGCATCAAGAAAAGCTCCAGTTCCACTTCCTTAGTTTTGGATAAACACATGAAAATGTTGAAAATAAAATGCAGTTTTTGCACAAAGTTTTCAACATTTTTTTATTAAATTTTTTGCACCAAGTTTAATATTTAAAATATATTTCATCATAGGTATAATTAGAAACAATATCTCTGCTTTATAACAAAGGTTGAATTTTAATTTGTATGTGATAAAAATTGCAGTTTATTTCAAAGTTTAATCTTTTATGAATTAAAATTTATTGACTTTTTTATTTTTCCGTTTTATAATGAAATAAAAGGTGGGAGTTTATAATGAACGATGTGGCTTTCACAATCTTTGGTTTATCAATTCACTGGTATGGCATTATAATAACTCTTGCCATTGTTTTGGCTGTTGTTCTGGGTTGCTTTTTGGCAAAATTCAGAGGACTTAAAACAGATGATATTTTTGAAATTTTGCTTTGGGTAATTATTCCTGCAATTATTGGTGCAAGACTTTACTTTTTAATCTTTAATGGTGGTCCATGGGGATGGGAGTCATTCGCCATTTGGTCTGGTGGACTTGCGGTATATGGCTCGGTTATTGGTGGTGCTTTTGGTGTTATGCTATATTGTCTTGTGCGCAAAAAGAACTTTCTTGATGTTGCAGATGTGGCAGCGCCTTGTTTAATTTTGGGACAAGCTATTGGCAGAATTGGTTGCTATTTTGCGGGTTGTTGTTATGGCGTGGAAACAACAAACGAAAGTTTGCAATATTTCCCAATGTCTGTTATGATTAATGGAGAATGGCATTTGGCAACATTTTTTTATGAAAGTTTCTTTAACTTTTTACTCTGCATTGCTCTTGTTTTAATTTTGGTTTTGCCAAAGAAAAATGTCATAAAAGGCGTTGTTCTAAGTGGATATATGATTGGATATGGAATTATTAGAGCATTTTTGGAAGGTTTGCGAGATGACACTGCTGCACTCTTTATTGGTTCAATCAAAGTAAGTCAATTTTTAAGTATTCTAATTATAATTGGCGGTGTGGCACTTTTAATAACTCAACTTGCTATTTATTTCAAAAAGGCAAAAAAAATCAAAATGGAGGTTTAAAATGGAGCAGTTTTCAAGAGAGCAAAATGGTTATTCGACTCGTGAAGTAGATATTACCTTGGCACGACTTAAAGCAGAACATCAGGCGCAAATAAAAGAGAAGAACAGCATGATTTCTTCGCTTGAAAGAAAGATACATAACTTGCAAGACATTGTGCTTGATTATGTCCAAAGAGAAGAAAAAACACAAAATATAATTGAATCAACGCAAAATTTACGCTCTCTTGAAGCGCAAAGATTGCAACTTTTATATAAAAAATGGACACAAACTTGGCAACGCCTAAAAGATAAAGTTGTGCCTCTTGTGTCTTATGACGAAATTCTTGATTTAACTCAAGATTTTCAATACGCTTTAAAAGTGATAGTAGATAGTTCCACAGCCGAGCATCAAGCCACAAAAAGTTATGCAAAAAGTGTGCTTTCCAGAATGTCTGGAATAATGCCAGCAACACCAAGTTTTGATAAGAATTTAAAAGATGATTACAGCGCTTTTAATTCAAAATCAATTCAAAAGAAAAAGCAATCTTCTGAGCCACAAAAAAATGAAGCAGAAAATGTAATACCGTCTGAAGCAGAGAAATTTCTTAATGGTCAGGGTGGAAAGATTCCAAAATCAATGGGCATGGGTAAAGAGATTTTTTCAATTCCACCAAAGGAATTTATGCAGGCAATGAACAAAAAAACAAATGGTTTTTCGCTTGAAGAAGCCCTAACACCAAAAGAAAGCCTTGCAGAAATTATGACAGCATTCAACCTTGATGACTAGATGTGTTAGTTGTAAATAAAATGATACTTTAGTGGATGTGTTAATTTTATAAGTTTTGTATTTTAAAGGATGAAAAATGGAAGATGTAACAAAAAAAAGAAGCACTACAATTTATAGATTAAAAACAAAGCGTCTTATTTTGCGTCCTTTAAGAGAAAGTGATGCAACAAGAATTTTTGAACTTTGTAACAATGATGTAATTTATAAAAGCTTACTTACAATGCCACATCCATATACCATGGATGATGCACGCAATAAAATCACAAAAGACACCCAAAAATTTGAAACAGGTGAGAAATATTGTTTTGCAATCACTTTTAAGGAAAATGATGAATTAATTGGTATAATTGATATTACAAATAATCAAAAATTTCGATTTGGTGAGATTGGTTTTTGGCTAGATAATACGCTTTGGAATAAAGGGATTATGACAGAAGCCACACAAGCAGTTGTGCATTTTGGTTTTAAAACCTTAAAACTTCACAAATTAATTATTAAAGCATATGTTAATAATTTTGGTTCAATTAAAGTTGCTGAAAAATGTGGTTTTATAAAAGAGGGAACAATAAAAGAATGTTACTATGTGCATGGTAAATACCAAGATTTATTTATTTTTGGGCTAACTGAAGACGATTATGATACTAATATAAAAAGATAGTGATAAAGATAATTTTTCACTATCTTTTTTAGTTAACACGGCTATAAATATTTAAAATTATTTTTCAACTAATTCTCAAATCTTTGCCTTCAAACAAAATTGCTCTTGCTGTTCTTTTGTTAAAAATTCTGCTAAAAAGTCTTGTGCCATATCTTTTTTCAAAATCTTCAAAGTTTAAATTTGTAGAAATCAGTGTTGCTTTGCCCTTGATGTCCCGCTCATTAAAAATGGTAAAGAGATTTGCAGTAGATAAGTTTCTATACATTGGTTCACTGCCCATATCATCAATAATCAAAAGGTCGCAGTCCAAAAAGTTAGATAAAACAGCATCTCTTTCATTTGGCTCAAGTGTAAGTGCTTTAAGCATGGTGTTTGAAAAATTAAACGCTGTGGCATAAACGGTATAAAAGCCTTTTTCAATTAATGCACTTGCAATACATTCAAGCAAAAAACTTTTTCCAACCCCAACATCACCCATAAAAATAAGGTTTGGGGTTTTTACCTCGGGAAATTTTTCAACATAGGTTTTTGCAAGTTCAAAAGTTTTTGCAAGAATTTTGTTTTCTTCTAAAAATTTTTCATTACTATCTTTAAAACTGTGTCCAACAAATGTGGGAAGTCCACTTTGTTTTAAAAGTTTTTGTTGCACCTTGGAAGATAGGCATGAGCACATTTTGCCGTCGATAAAGCCCTTATCTTTGCATTTGTCGCATTCAAAGTTAGGCTCAATGTCTTTTTTTGTCATACCAATTTTTTTAAGTTCATCCAGTCTTTTTGTTTTAAGTTCTCTGATTTCAAACAGCAGTTTTTTTGCACGGTCTTCTTCTTTGTTATAACTTGCATATTCAACCGTTTTTTCTCTTATTAAATCATCAATTTTTTTAAAGCCAGCACTTTTTTTCCTTGCTTCAAGCAAGTTTTGTTTTGCCAAAAGTTCCGCACTAACTCTTTGTTGTCCAAGTTCTCTTAACACTTCTTCAATAATTGATTTTTTGTCCATATTTTCCTCTTTTAAATTTCAATTTCGTCAATATCACAAATAAGACTGTCCAGTTCTTCCTTTGAATATGTTCTTCCATGATAAACTGTTTTGTCCTCTTCTGCTTCAATACCTGCTCCAACCTTAAACAAATCACTTGCAAGGCGTGCATCTTCCAAATTGTTAATTTTCTTCTCAAACCAGTTTGCCAAAATTTTGTTCATATATTGCATTGGCTGAGCCGATTTTGCCGATAGGGTGGCAGCGTATTCAATTACATCTTGTGGCATATTCCAAGAATAAACCCAAGTTTGATAAAATTCTCGGTCAAGCGAAGTAACATTTCTAATCAGGTTTGCCTTATCAAGAATTTTTCTAATCTGTTCATCTTGCATTTTTGACCTTGCCACAAATTGAGCAAGGCTTTCAACTGAGGTAAGTCCCATTTTATAGAATTTTTGAACAACAACATTCATACCTTCCAGATTGCGAATGCTGTTTTTAAAGCAATAGTTTGCAATGATTTTCAAAGTGTCCAAATTATATCCTCGGTTAAGCCAAGGGGAGATATATGTATCAACAATATTTTCAAGATTTTCATAATAAATGCCAAGCGTTTTGTTGATTTCCTTTGCGATGCCAAAAAGAATGTCTTTGTTGTTTTCATAGTCCTCAATTTCTTTTTGGCTCATAAGGCGCTTTTCATAATATTTTGTAAGCTTGTTGTCTAGTTTGGCAAATCCGCCTTTTCTAAGCATTTTTGCAACAAAAAGAATAACATCAAAGGAAAATTCAAATTTCTTTGTCCATTTCAAGAACATTTCACGCTCTTCAAGGCTGGCGCTTTTAGAAATACCCATTGCTTTTAAGATTTTCCTTAAACTTTCATCTGTTTCGTTGTATTCTTTCAGTCTTTCTTCCACTTGTTCCAGTGTTAAAATTCCTTCATAGGCCCATTGCTTTGCAATGGCTATGATATATGGATATAAAACCTTGTTGCCTTTAAGTTCCACGCAATATTGAATAATCATCAAAAGTGCTTCTTTGCTTATGTTCAGTGTTTCAAGCAGAAGATGATATTCATTATATTCATTTGGATTTATCATTCTGCCCGAGATAATGCTTTGAACTTGCAGGTTAAATTGTTCATATTTGTTAGAACTGATTTTCTTTTTAGGAATAGCAAGTTTTGCTGGCATATACTGAATTTGGGGCGGAGTGGTCTCAATAATTTGAACCAAGCCTTGTTCTTGCCAAAAACCAAAAGCATTCATCACTTCATCACAAGAAAGTGATAAATTATCAGCAAAAGTTTGCAAGTTTGAAAGATTTGCTTTAAGGCTGTCTTGATTTGAGCAAAGATAAAGCCCATAAAGATAAACTTTAGTTTGTGTGCCAGTTGCAAAAGGCAAAAATTGTTCAAAAAAGGTGTTATTTACAACGGTAACACCATCTTGAGAAATTTCACTTGAAAATTTACAAAAAGCCATTTTTAATAACCTCAAAGTTAAATATATCAAAAATTTATAATTAAAACAATAGAATATTGCAAAATTTATAAAATAAAAATCATAACAAGGGCAAATACCTTCATAAAATAGCGTTAAAGGGGGAATTTATGAAAAAAATTCTTGCATTTTTAAGCGTTTTATGTTTGCCTTTTTTATTTTTTGGCTGTTCAACCGACCTGATAACAAAAGCAAGCGAAACTGCCAATACCTATGAAATTGTTGCAACATTAGATAGTGAAAACAAGACGCTTTCTGCCAATATGTCGCTAAGTTACACAAATAAAAGTGCCAGCACATTTGAATTTATCTATTTTCATCTTCATCCAAACGCTTTCAGCGAAGGTGCAACCACGAATTATGCAGTGAGCCAAACACAAGCCGAAAGGGCTTATGATAATGGTGTATCCTACGGTGGAATTGAAATCTTATCAGCAAAACAGAACGGAGAAGACACAAACTTTTCTGTTGAGGGTGCAGATGACCATCTTTTAAAGGTTGATTTATCAAAAGCGTTAAAAAGTGGAGATATGACCGAAATTGAAATTGATTTTCAGTTAACCATACCAAATGTAAATCATCGTTTTGGATATGGTAAGCACACCATCAACCTTGGAAACTGGTATCCATCAGTTTGTGTGTTTGAAGGAGAGGAATGGAACACCGAAGGCTATCTTCCGTCTGGTGACCCGTTTTACAACCAAATTGCCAACTATGTTGTAACTCTAACTTATGATAGCAATTTAACTTTGGCAAGTTCAGGTGAACTGCAATCTTCAACAAGTGAAAACGGAAAAACAACTGATGTTTATCAGGCTCTTGCAATAAGAGATTTTGCAATGGTTCTTTCAATTGAGTTTGATGTTATCAGCACGCAGGTTGATGATGTTACCATAAATTACTACTATTTTGAAGATGAAAACGCTCAGGCTCACTTGCAAACAGCGGTTGATGCACTTGAAACATTCAATGATTTAATAGGCAAATATCCCTATAAGGTTTTAAATGTTGTAAAAGCATGTTTTCTTCACGGTGGAATGGAATATTCAAACCTTGTTTATATCTCTGACCAAGTTACAAATGAAACAGAATATAATAATGTCATAATTCACGAAATTGCTCATCAATGGTGGTATGGTGTGGTGGGAAATAATCAAATTAAATATGGTTTTATTGATGAGGGGCTTGCCGAATATTCAACTGCACTTTTTTATGATATTAACAAAGAATATGGCCAGACAACCAGCGAAGTAATAGGCGGTGCCCTTAGTTCCTATCTTCTTTTCTGCGATGTATATCAAGAGGTTTATGGAAATTTAGACAGTTCAATGAACAGACCAATTTCCACCTTTAACAC
>CASEYA010000043.1 GCA_949291975.1 uncultured Christensenella sp. | reverse complement strand
GCACCAGCGAAAAGCCCGATTGCTAATAGTATTTGAAAAATTCCGACAAATATGTCAAGTTTTTTATATTTTAAACTTGGAGTTGTTGCAAGTTCTGCCTCCAAATTTTCAATTTTCTTTTGATTTTTTTCACGCAATGCTTTTCTCTTTTCAGCAGAATAAACCAACCCAAGTGTCGCCATTGCAAAAGCAGTAAAGGCATAAACGCCACAATATTCAAGTGCTGCAATAAAAGTTGCAACAAAGAAAATGCCAATAAAAATCAGTGCAACAACCTTTGCAATTCCACCACCAAGCGAACCACCTGTCATAAGTGACGACAAAAACCAATATTCAAGTCCAAGTGCTGCACCAATAAAAAGCATTGAAATGATAATCGCAAAAATTCTTGCACCAACTCCCCCTTTTTCATATCTCCGCATATCTCTATAATGCCTGCTTGGAACGCTAAAAAGCCAACCAAAAAACCCCATAAAAAACCTCCATCTTTATCTATCAATAACATACTTTTATCATATTTTTATCATTAAGTCAAATTCTACAAACAAATTTTAGTTTTGTTATCCCTTTTTTTAGGTGAATTTTTTTATTTTAATAATTTAAAGAAACAACTTTTTGTCTTGTCCTTCTCTATTTCCGCCAAGCAAAAAACACGCATTTTGAGATTGATTTTGGGGTTCATCTCATTTTGGATGCGTGTTTTTTATGATTATTTTACTGTTTAATATCATTTTAAATTGTTTAATATCATTTTGCGCCGTTTAGTATCATCAGCATTTTTATTATAGACTAATACCAACTGTTGACAAACCTTTTACAATTCATTAGAAATTTGTTGTTCTTTTTTGTTTATATTTTTCTTAACATAAACTTGGTTACAGGCATTCCTTAGATATACTTGTTCCCCACCAACTAAAGCATGGGTTATTTGTGTTGATTGTTTGGAATCTGTCATATATTGCTTATAACCTTTATATCCATAATGGCAGGCTATCATTCCAGTTATAATTGCCACTCCATAAAGAGTTGAAGAAAGCTGTTCATTTTCCACCATTGAACCCGCACCCAACTGTGCCATTGATGCTAACACCAAGCCCATTCCTTTTATACCATTTGGCAGACAATATAAAAAATATTCCTTATACTTTTCCAAAAAAAGCCTGTTTGCAAAAAGTTCAACCAGATGTTCTTTTTCTTTATCTAATTTTTCCTCATTTTTAAACATAGACTTTCTAACTGGCTCATAACAATCATAATAATATGCTTTTACAAATTTTGCACTAATCTTCTTGTTATCTCTGGTGGCAATTTTCAAGGAAAATGGCGGATTAATACTTGACCAAATTTCTTCATCTTTTGTTAACAATTCGTTTATGTGCTTTTTTGTTTTTATTGTGTTTATAATTATAGACATATTAACCTCAATCTCAAGTATTATAGCAAAAACAAATGAAAAAATCAACATCAAACATTTTTACAACCACCAAACAAGATATTGCAGTTTTATATGCTTTTAATTTATAATTTGATAAATATTATAAACATTATATAAATATCATAGAAATTATACAAGTAGAAAAACTTAAGCTTTGTTTTTTGCAATATTTTAACTTTTTATCTTTTTACAAATCTCATTTAAAAACATAAAATCTAATTTGAATTATTTTTCATATGATTTTTCATCATCAAAAATTGCTGTGCGATATGCTGAAATTTTCAGATTTGCAACTTTCTTTTTCAATATAGGTTTATTTTTAGCGCTTTTTTCAATTAATTGATGAATTTGTTTCTTTTCTTTTGATTTTAATTTTTTCTTATTTTTAAAAATTTCTGGAAAAGCTAAAAATTCAAACAAACTTCTTGATTTTACCTTTCCTATTGCTTTGCCCTTTTCATCCACAATTGGTTTTTCGCCTTGTTTTTCAATTTTAACACCAAACAGACCAAAAATTCCCACAATAAGAAGATAAACACCAAGAATAATAAGGTGTGTTGTTATTCCCTCACTGAACTCAATTAAAAGCATTACACCAAGGGTAAATTCAACAATTCCCTCAATTAAAAACACAAACCATTTTTGTTTTCTTGTTGCATAATAAAGAAGCCTGTGCAAACATTGAACTCCCGAAATTATTGCATGGATACCCCAAAAGACAGAGAAAAGTTCCAGTCCTCTTTCTGGAAAGCACACAAAAACAATTCCAAGTGCAAGCAAAATTCCAGCAACCACAAGTTCCGAACAGTCTGCCTGCTTATACATTTTATATAAAAAATATTTTATAACATAAAACAGCCCATTCAAAATAAACAACGAGCCCAACACATATGGAATTGCAGGAGTTATTGGTGCGCTGAATATAATAAAAACAGCACCTATAATTAAATATATTATACCCAAAACAACATCGGGCAGATTTCTAAGTTTTTCTTTTAACATATTTTTTCCTTTGCAAAATATTTTTTATAACTAAAATTTTAGTATAAAATAATTTATTAAATGTTTAATTTATCTACAACAAGCATTTTAGCATAGTATTTTTTGGATGTCAAAAGAAAACAGTTGTTAAACTTTTTAAAATTGTGCAAAGTTTATTATATAAAAGAAAAATTTTTGTATTATAAAAATCACATTTTATAATTAATTTTTTATTTTTTACCAAAAATTGTTGACAGAGCAACAATTTTTATGATATAGATTAATTGTTGGAGGAAAAAATATGGCAAGAAAAATTGAAGATATATTTTCTATTTTTACAAACCTTATCACAAATATCCAAAGATGCATAAACACCATTAAAGACAAAAAAATGAAAGAAATTGGTCTTAAAAGTGGTTATGTGTCTTGTCTTTATTATCTTAATAAACTTGGACCTCTTTCACAAAGCGAGCTTTGTGATGTGTGTGATGAAAACAAGGCTGCCATATGCAGAAAAGTTGAATATCTTGCAAAGAATAACTATGTTGAAAAAGAAGCAATAAATAATGCAAAATATAAAACCCCCATTATTCTCACAACAAAAGGCAAAGAAATTGCAGATTATATCACAAACAAGGTCAATGAAATTATTATTAAAGCAAGTGTAGATTTAAACGACCATGACCGAGACATTCTGTATTCAAGCCTTGAAACAGTTAATTTGAATTTAAAAAAATTGATAAAAGAAGAGGAAAATTAAATGGCAACAAAAATAATTATTGATTCAGCCTCAGACATAACAAAAGAAGAGGCAGACCAACTGGGCATTGTTCTTATACCAATGGAAATAAGATTTGAGGACGAAGAATTTTTGGATGGATATAACATCACAAAAAAAGAATTTTTTGAAAAGTTGATTGAAAGTTCTACCCTGCCAAAAACAAGCCAAATCAACCCAACAAAGTTTGAAGAAGAATTTAAAAAAGTGGTTGATAATGGTGACGAGGCAGTTTGCATTACAATCTCTTCAAAACTTTCTGGAACATATAATAATGCGGTAAAAGCGTCAAATGAATTTAAGGACAAAATTTTTGTGGTAGACAGTTTAAACGCATGTCTTGGCGAACATATTTTGTTTGACTACGCCTATCGTCTTTTAAAACAGAACCTATCTGCCAAAGAAATTGCACAAAAACTTGACGAAGCAAAAGGACACTTGCATGTTCTTGCAATGCTGGACACTTTGAAATATCTTCGCAAAGGTGGAAGAATTTCTGCCATTGCTGCTTTTGCAGGAGAATTGATGTCTATTAAACCCGTTGTGGCAATCAAAGGTGGCGAAGTTAAACTTGTGGGAAAAGCCATGGGTTCAAAAAAAGCAGGAAACCTTTTGAACACCCTTGTTAAAGAAAAAGGCATAAACCTTGATATGCCCTATTGTGTGGCATGGTCTGGGCTAGACACCACTCTTTTGGAAAAATATATCAAAGACAGCGAACCACTTTGGAAAGGAAAAATTGAAAAAATTGCAAGATATCCAATAGGAAGCACCATTGGTACACACATTGGCCCAAACGCAATTGGTGTTGCATTTTTTGAAAAAGAAAACAAATAACACAAGTTCAAATTTTATATAACACTTTTATAATATGTATTTTTACTTTGCAATATCTTGTTTTTTATGATAAACTTTTGCAAAGGAGTTAATCATGAATCCCAAAATCTACGGAACAGAGCATATTATATTTTTGGCAATCTTTTTTGTTCTTTCTGCTTTAAGTTTGATTTTGATTTCAAAATATGTTAAAACAGAAAAAACAAAAACAATTATAATAAAAATTCTTGCAGGCATATTATTATGTGCAATTTTATGCAACAGAATTTCAATTGCCGTTTTAAGTAATGACTGGAGAAAAGTGATTCCAAACTCTTTTTGTGGCATGGACAGCCTCATTCTTTCTCTTGCCCTTTTGTTTGGCAAAAAAGACAATGCGGTTTTACATTTTGTGGTATATTTTGCCTTTATTGGCGGGCTTGGAACAATTTTATACCCCACCTTTATTGATACATATTCATCAATATTTCACCCAATCACATTTTCTGGGCTTATTCATCATGCCATCGGCCTTTATATCACTGTTTTACTGCAAGTGGTCGGATGGTTCACACCAAACTATAAAAAATGGAAAAACATTGTCGTTGGCTTCTTGGCTTATATAACACTTGGTGCATTCTTGATTTTTGGGCTTGGCCTAAACACTGCTTTTTATATAAACGAGCCAATAATTGACGGAACACCACTTACCGTCTGGGTTTTGATTCCAATATTTGCTGTTGGGTTCACACTTTATATGCTTGTTGACCAAGCAATCAGATTTAAAATTCACAAAAAGAAAGAAACAAGCAAAAAACAAGTTGCAGACAAAAACAAAACAAATATCAATTAAAATTTCAACAAAACAGTTGCTTGTTAAAATAAAAATCATAAAAATTCTTATAAGTTGCAACAAAATTTAAAGTTTTGTGATATAATTAACTATCATTAGGAGGATACATATGAAAAAATTAGTTTTTTATCGTTGCAACATTTGTGGCAACATTGTGATTAAACTGGTTGATAAAGGCACACCAATTTCTTGCTGTGGTCAACCAATGGAAATAATCACACCAAACACAACCGAGGGTGCTATTGAAAAACATATGCCCGTTAGCACAATAGAAAATGGTGTTATAACCGTTCAAGTTGGCTCTACCCTTCATCCAATGACAAGCGAGCATTACATCACGCAAATCATCATTGAAACAACCAAAGGCTTTAAAATTTTTGAACTTACACCAGAAAATCAACCAATAGTAAGCATGACTTTATCACAAGACGAGGATTATGTTAACTCGTATGCAATTTGCAACCTGCATGGTCTTTGGGCTGAAAAATAAAGATAAATTTTCATAAAAAATAAAAAACACATGTAAATTATCAAACTGTGAAACTTATAAAAAATCACGCAAAACTTAAACTTCGCACAAATAGCGAAGTTTTTTATT
>CASEYA010000042.1 GCA_949291975.1 uncultured Christensenella sp. | reverse complement strand
TTTATAATTAAATAATAAAATAAGAGGTGTTTTGCAATGTTGGAACTGAAAGAAATTAGAAAAGAATATCAAGCAGGTTCTTCAAAAGTCGAGGCTTTAAAGGGTGTTTCGCTGGCATTTAGAAAAAGCGAGTTTGTTTCAATTCTTGGGCCGTCTGGGTGCGGAAAAACAACTTTGCTAAACATTATTGGTGGACTGGACCATGCAAGTGGTGGCGACCTTTTGATAGATGGAATCAGCACAAAAAACTATTCTGATAGAGATTGGGATACATATCGAAATCACCGTGTTGGGTTTGTTTTTCAAAGTTATAATTTAATTCCACACCAGACTGTTCTTTCTAATGTGGAACTTGCCCTGACCATTTCTGGTGTTGATAAAAAAGAAAGAACTGAGCGAGCAAAAAAGGCACTTGATAAAGTTGGACTTAAAGACCACTATAACAAAAAACCAAGCCAACTTTCTGGTGGACAATGTCAGCGTGTGGCAATTGCAAGGGCGCTTGTAAATAACCCAGAAATATTGCTTGCTGATGAACCAACAGGCGCACTAGACAGCGAAACAAGTGTGCAAATTATGGAACTGATAAAAGAAATTTCCAAAGATTGCCTTGTTGTCATGGTAACACATAACCCAGAGCTTGCTAAAAAATATTCCAGCAGAATAATCAAAGTTTTAGATGGGCAAGTTCAAGAGGATAGCAACCCATATGCACCTAAAAAAGAGAATATATCTTCAAGCAAGAAAAATGTGAGTAAAAAATCAAAACTTTCTTTTTGGAACGCATTTAAACTTTCTGCAAAAAATTTATATTCAAAATTTAAACGAACTTTTCTTGTTTGTCTTGCTGGGTCAATTGGTATCATTGGTGTTGCAACTGTTTTGTCGCTTTCAACTGGTGTTCAAAATTTTATTCAGTCAATGCAAGATGATATGCTTTCGGGCAACCCAGTTACCATAAGTGAAGAGGGCTACAATCTTAACGCTCTTTTAGAAATGAGTTCAAACTCCTCTCAACAGGAAGCAATTAAAAACTCAATTGAAGATGGAAAAATCAATGTAAATTCGGTGGTGGACTATCTTGTTCAATATAGTGGAAAACTAAATTCGCTGATGTTGGAAAACGAAATCACACAGGAATATATTGATTATGTTTACAGTATGCCAGAAGAATTTTATTCAGCAATTGTATCCTATTTTGGTTTGGAACTTTCAAACAATCTTTACACAACTTATCAGTTTAATGGACAAGAAAACAACAATATGTCGCTAACAACTGCTTTGCAAATTTATACTTCTATGCTTGAAAAAACAGACTATGCAAGTTTTGCATCCTATATTCCAGCTTTTACAGATGGTTTTATGCAAGCACCTGATAACGAAGAGTTTATTTTATCTCAATATGATATTGTCTCAGGTGAGGGAAGCAAAATTGCCACAAATGCAAATGAAATTATGCTTGTTCTAGATGATAATTCATCTTTAAGCGATTTACTGCTTGCCGAACTTGGTTATTTTTCACAAGATGAATTTTTTAACATTGTCTATAAGGCAACTGATGACCCAAACTATGATGAATCAATTTGGAAAGATACATTCACTTTTGATGAGCTTTTAGGCAAGACTTTCACATGGTATCCAAATGATGTTGTTTTCAATAAAACAGACGCCAGTTCGCCAAATGCCTCCATGAACCCATTTACCTATAATGCCTATCAAAATGCAGATTGGACAGGTGGTGTTGAACTTACCATAACTGCAATTTTGATGCCAAAGGAAGACATTTCATATGGCTGTTTAGATAGCGGAATCTATTATACTTCGGCGCTTGCTGAATATATTATAGAACAAAGTTTAAATTCTGAAATTGTTCAATATTTTGTCGATAATGAAATTGAAAATTACAGCAGTTTTGCCTTGAAAGGAATGAATATTGGAATAACATATGATTATTTCTATGAGTATGAAGGAACAGAATACGCAAACAATGTTGGCTTTATTGGAAGCACCTCTTCCATGGATGCATTTTTTGGCTCTATGGGTGGTGGACAGGGTGGTCCAGCCTATCATGTAATAACTTTGCGTGAACTTGGTGGATGTGTTTTGCCAAACGAAATTGCAATTTATCCAACAGACTTTGACTATAAAGATGATGTTACTGCCTTTCTGGATGTTTGGAATTCGGATGCAGACATTGTGGTTAACGGCGTAACAATCACTGCCAATGAGCGAAATGAAATTCAATATACCGATAACCTGGCGCTTGTTATCAGCATGGTAAACACTCTTATCAGCGTAATAACAACGGCACTTGTTGCGTTTACCGCACTTTCACTTGTTGTGTCCACCGTTATGATTGCAATCATAACATATGTATCTGTTATGGAAAGAGTAAAAGAGATTGGTGTAATTCGCTCACTTGGTGGCAGAAAACGAGATGTATCAAACTTGTTCATTGCTGAAACGCTTATCATTGGTGGAATTTCTGGATTGTTTGGTGTTGTTGTAACATACATCTTGTCTGGAATTATAAATCTGATTGTTGGAAATCTGTATGGAGTTTATGGAATTGCTTTCTTGCCAATATTAACTGCACTAATCATGATTGCAATCAGTGTTGTGCTTACCACCATTGCAGGACTTATGCCTGCACGCCATGCAGCAAAGAAAGACCCAGCAGAAGCGCTTAGAAGTGAATAGATACTTCTAAAACTATTTATCAAGCGAGGGTATGTTTTATTAAAATCATTATATTATTTTTGCACAATTAAAAACTTAAAGCTGGCAAAATAAAAAAGGAACTCTATAAACAAAGATAGAGTTCCTTTTCATATTAGTTTTGAAATTTTTTTTAGTTAAATGCTAATTTGTCATTTTGTTGTAAAATTGCTTTGCGTGTGTCTTTAACAACACTATCTATGCAGGATATTTTGTCTGTAAAATTAGACTGATATTGTGA